>JAPLGI010000054.1 GCA_026390245.1 Caldisericota bacterium | reverse complement strand
CGAAGCAGATGACAAGACTCCAGACATTGCCTCGCGTGGTCCCGAGCGTGTAGAATGGCGTGAAGACAAATGCAACGAGAGGGCTCGGCGGAGTGAATGTCCATACGAGCAGGCTGAACAGCCCGGCGAATGCGCCCATGGCCGCGCCAGCGCCGGTGCCAAGAAGGATGGCCGTAATGATGACCGGAACCATGGCCAGTGTCGCGACGATGGGCCCAATCGCGGGAAGGGAACCGAGCGGCGTGAAGCAGACCACAGCTTCAATAGCAAGAAGCATGGCGAATTGAGTCAAAGTGACAGTCCTTGTCTTGAGCGGTGTCCTCATGCCAAACCTCCATACAGGCTATCGGCGGCATCCTCGGCGCAGCAATCGCAACCGCTCCCCTGGTTCGAGAAAGCGGCGATGTCCCCTTGCGAAACCACAGGCATGGGTGATTTCAAGGACATTCTAGCACGGTTTCATCGGCGAGGACAAGTGCTGCTACGTCGCGAGGTTGGACATCCACAACGTGAGGCGATGACATGTCCCTTGCAAATTCTGGACAACACGCAAGAATGCGCTCAGCCACATGAACTGCTCGAGTTCACCTGAAGGTCATTCGACGCACTGCGGAGAGAGGGGAGGATCCATCGTGACGCACCTCGAGTTGATTGTCGGTAATCGCACTGCAAGAGAAGCTGCCGTCAAGCCCAGGTTCCGCGAACTCGTCATATGCGCGCTTGTCCTGATGCTCTTGACCGTGCCGCTGAGCCCCGCCCTCAGCGTGCTGGCAGCCGATCCCGTCGTGCTGGACGGGACCCAGAGCTCGTGGGCGAAGCCTGAGCTGGAACTGGCCTACTCGTACGGGCTGACCTATCCAACCGTAATGAACAATTTCACCAAGTCCATTACTCGTGAAGAGTTTTGTGTGATCGTGGTGAAGCTGTATGAGAAGCTGACAGGCAAGACGGCCCTGGCTGGTACCTCGCCGTTCACGGACACGACCAACCCCGAGATCATCAAGGCCTACGGTCTTGGTGTGGTCCAGGGGACAGGTGCCGGCAAGTTCTCGCCTGCTCTCTCCATTACGCGTCAGGAGATCGCGACGATGATCTATCGCGCCCTGGGGAAGGCGGTCTATCCGCTCACGGCGGTCAGTAAGGCCAATTTTCCATTTGCTGACAAGGCGAAAGTCGCCGCCTGGGCACTGGAAGCCATGGAGTTTGCCTATCAGAACGCCATCATGAAAGGTGTCAGTGCCACCACAATAGACCCGCTCAGCAACACAACACGCGAGCAGGGGATTGTCCTCATCAAGAGAACCTATGAGGCATTCAAGGGAGCACCCAATGTGAGAGCAACGCTGGTGCTGCCGACGGGCAGGCTCATCACAAAGACCGAGCAAGCCAAGTACCTGGCATCTGACTGGCACGGTCTGCTCAATGCTCCTGTCTATGATTCGCGGTTGGCGCTGTATGCTGCGACCGGGTCGGACAAACCCAAGAGCAAGCCCACGGACAAGCTGCAGATCGCTTCTGCATCGACCTATTCAAAGGCCGACAATGGTGCGCTCATCGAAAGCGCGGGCAACCGCGTGCGGTACTTCGCCTATGCATTGACCAGGGCGGCACCGTCCAAAGTGGTCTGGCAGGTCTCAAGAGTACCATTCGTCGGATTCTCCCAGAACTGGCAAAACCCGACAGGGCTTGTTGCCTCTGGTCAGGTGGCGGGAACAGTCGGGGAATTCTCCATCGACTTCGGAGCGTTTGCCTCGAAACTTGGCTCATTTGGAGCCCTCCAACCGCTGTCACTGCCAATCGTCCGGGTCTCAACGACGGCCAAGACCCAGCAGACTCTGTACGTGCGAGCAGTACCGGTCGATGGCAGGGGTCAGTGCATCGGCGACCCGGGCGAAGGGATACGTGTGTTGTACGGCAGCATTCTGTCGATCCCCCCGTCTGCTTCCACGCCGAACGTTGTTTCCGCTACGTTCCAGATCTGGAGTCCCCAGCGTGACCTTGAGCCGACTCAGGGAAAGGAGTTCCCGAATCTCCTGGAGCACCTGACTGAGGTCAGCACCAATGCTGAGGGAACCAGTGCACATTGGTTCCAGTTCCGGAACGCTGACGCGTCTGTGACCAGTGTTGTTGTTCAGGTGGCTGCCAAGCCGTTCAGCAATACGGAGAGCTGGGACGCGCCGGCAGGACTCGTCTACTCCAAGGCGTACACGGCACTGCCCATCTCAGTGCTTGGCAACTATCTAAACGCTGTTCCGATCACCTTCAGCCAGTTTGGTCCGGCTGCCAGCACGTTGAAGCCGGGCGATTCGGTTCCCTACTATTTGCGCGTCGTCGGACTCACGGCTTCGACACGGCCTGGGCTGACGACCGCTCTCTTGTCGGAGACCGTGAAGGTCAACTACTACAAGCAGCAGAACGTGACAATCTATCAGTGGAAAACTGTATCTGTAGCTTCGTACACGCCCACCATTCAGGTTGTTCACTACCAGCCCGTCAAGTGGGAGGACCCCAACTGGGCTCACTACTACACCGTGTATCGGTATCCCAAGTGGAACGAGCTGAACTTCAATATCACAAATGGGAGCTCGACACTATACACATATTGGCACTATTGGTGGCAGGATCACAGCATGACGCCTGATCGTTATGAAAAGGAGATCCTGTGGAAATGGCTCGCACCAGGGTCCTACCTCCAGGTCTGGGACAAACAGGAGAACAAGTCCTGGTGGGAAAGCTTGTGGGACGGCATCGTGAGCTTCTTCAAGTCGATCGTTGACGTTGTTGTCAAGGTCGTCAACTGGGCTTCGACATCGTTTGCCAAACTCAAGGCAGGCATCATCTCGTTCATCGCCAGTAACTTCCCGTTGATACCCGATAGCCTGAGAGGCTATCTGAACGTTGCACTGACTATGCTGGTGGACAGTGGCCTTGCGTCCCTGGGCATTCCACCATCCCTGCCCAACTTCGATGAGCTGGCCAGCGGCGGTCTCGACTACCTTGCCAAAGAGGGGCTAGCCGCAGCCGGCGTTGAGGCGGACGCCATAACGGATGCTGTCCTGAGCCAGGCGAAGTCAGTGATCAAGGCGAAGCTGGCGGATGCCACCAACAGCGAGTCACCCAACCCGCTCAATGCTCCGTTCCTGCATGCGGACCCCAGATACCTCTATCAGCCTGCCTACATCGATGTCAAGGTGGCCAATCCGTACCCAGACAAGCCTTCGCTCGCCGGGTTCCTGAATATCGACACTGGATGGAACTGGCAGGAGACCGGGATCACGGTCGATACGACGACGTGGGCCAATCTGCCAACTGACCAACAATACGCAGCTGGACTCACATATGCAGGCCACTTCTTCTACGGCCTCAAGAAGGGCTACCCATACTATCCTGTCAAATACTGCATTTATGAGCCCATGCGGGATATTGCCATCCCATCGCTCAAGCCAGGAGAAAGCACAACGGTCCGCGTCTACCTGAAGGAGTTCACCAGTGGGCCATACCCGTTTGCGCCGCAGGGAGAGTCTGTGACGTGGGACGACTTCACCAACTTGTACTGGGGCGCTACGGGCAAGGCAGACTTCACAGTCTGGACGAGCGGGTTCAACTTGAAGCCCATCACGCCCGCGACGTCGCTTGACCCCGCCACGAATACGATCTACACGTACAGGTACGACGGTGGACCCATGTCCGAGACATTCCAGACAGTGCCGAAGGACCCCTACAAGTAGCATTTCGACACGTGTAGACCATGTTCTGACGGCCGGAGGTTATTGGCCTCCGGCCGTCACGACGATCAGCGTGACAATACCGCCACTGGCAATATACTGTCCATGAAGGGAGGTGAGCCATGGATGAGAAAGAGAAGGCACGGTGGGCGCAGGCGCTGAAAGCACAACTGTCTGGAGTAAAGCGTCCCGGACCCATCATTCCGTCGGTACATCCCGCCATCCGGCCCGAACTCACTCCGTTCGCCATTGCCGCCTGTGCCGCGAATACTCATCTCCATCGGCACATCGATGAAGCGCTGCGGCTGGCCGACCCCGCGTGGGACGCGCAGGTAGCCGGCAGTACACTCGCGCGTCACCCGGCAATAGTCACCTTGTCTGCTGAAGATGCAGTGTATGCGTGCAGGCTGGTGGGAGTATGTGTAGCGGCGCAGCACGACCAGAGGGCGCAGGCCTGCCTGGGCGAGATCGTGCGGGATGGCTGGCGCCGTGCGTGGCAAACGGTCAGCGCTGGCGAGAGCATCAGCCTCGAGCACTTCAGGGCGATGCATCCAGGCGAACCGCAGTACGAGCTTGATGCAGAACTGGTCGTACTGATATGGTATGCTGGTGTCTGCGGCGTCCCGGTAGCAGAGACGCCGATGCGTGAGGCTCTTGATCAAGCCCTTGTGAAGGCGGTGCATCGGCTGACCCTGACAGCCGCGGAGATCGGTCCGGAGAGCCGCGCCCGCTATGATGCCGCACTACGGTATGACCGTCTGTGGTGGCGGGCGACCAGCGGGGACAACGGAGATCAGGAGCTGGCGATGCGCCTGAGTGCTGCTCGTGACGTTCTCAGGCAGGTAACGCAGGTGGACCAGGCTATCGAGCCAGGAACCGGCGACGTCTGGCAGGCAGCCTTCTTGCTTGCTGAAGCCGATGCCAGACTCGACGACGGAACTGCTGTCAGCATGCTCGCCGGGTTCTTTGCTCTCAGACGGATTTCCACCGCGACATCGGCCGTTTCATATGACCCGGTGCCGCTAGCCCGCACGTCGAGCGACGGAAGCGAACTCCGCAAGGCACGCGCGGACCTTGCGGTCCGATTACGGGAGGCGCACCGCCTGACCGCTGAGGTGGATAGGGCGCGCGAGCGGCTCACCGCACGTGAGGCTGAAATTTCGCGGCTCATGGGCATCCTGGCAGCGCGTGCCGAACCTGAGCCTGAAGTGCAGTACACCGTGCACGCCATCGCCGAGCGGGTGCTGGTCGCCGGTGGGCATGAGACCCTGTCCCGAAACTTGCAGACGTGGCTTCCCAACAGTGTGTGCATCGCCACAAATGGCAAGGAAGACCTCGATCCCGCGGTCCTCTCCACGACGCGTCTCGTGGTCATCCTGACATCGTATATCAGCCATTCCTTCTCGGGAAAGGTGATAGGTGAGGCACACAAGAGGGACCTTCCCATCCTGATGCTGGATTGGCGCAGTGCCAAGCACATCCTGCAGGAGATCGACCGCGCTCTGATCGCTCAGCAGGACAATTCGGCAAAGCAGTAGAACTTCTTGTCAATTCCACGCAGGCGGGAGTCCGTGTGCTGAGGTGTAACACTCTCGGGACGGTTCCAAAGTCCTTGAGAGTGTTACACTTGTCGACAGCGGTGTTGTTGTCGTCATTCCGGCGAAGGCCAGGATCCATCCGCCAAGCTGTTGCCGTTGTCCAGGCTGGCGACTGCCATATACTGAAAAGTCAGGCTCAGTTGAGTCTGTGTCCAGTGCGTGGAGGTCCAGAGAGTGAGAATGCGCAAGGCAGCGGGATGGATCCTGCTGGTGATGGCAATAGCAGCGGTGGTCGCAGTATCGGTGGGGTTCAGTCGTGATCATGCCGACAAGGATCAGGCGGTCGCATACGTGCAGTCTGCGGACATCTGGCAGGCCCGGCAGCGTCTTCTGTGGCAGGAGGCCGACGTCGTTTACGATGCCCAGGTGGCACAGCAGGAGCGCATTCTGCAGGCGGCCGAGCTGGAAGAGGCGACAGACGTGGCTGCTGTCAGGGCTGGCGACCATGCTGCGATGCTGCGGCAGAGCGACCGCGAGGATCAGCTGATTCGGTCAGTCATCGCGGCGTGCGACCCCGCCGTTTCCATGCAGCTGTCGACATCGGTGGAGCTGGCATGGCCGCTGACGGGACCGATGAAGGTCACGTCGCCCTATGGCGATCGCATGCACCCCATTATTGGTGAAGAGGCGTTTCACCGAGGCATCGACCTGCACGCTCGGTATGGCTCAGCCATTCTTGCGCCCGCCGACGGGGTCGTCCTGTACGTCGGTCCCAAGACCGCCTATGGCAACATGCTCGTCGTAGTGCACGGGGGAGGGATTTCCACAGTCTACGGCCACTTGTGGAAGTTCACGGTTCACCGATACGAACGCGTCCAGAAAGGACAGATTCTCGGATATACGGGCAACACGGGCTTCAGCACCGGACCCCACCTGCACTTCGAAGTGCGCCAGGATGGTGAGCCAACTGATCCGCTGGAGTGGCTGTCTCCCATCGGGACGACGGAACAGGGGCACTGACCAGGCAAAGCGTTCAGAGGCCCTGTCGGCCCCTATTTCATCGGCAAGCCGTAGGTGCCGTTGGTTGGATCCATGAACAGAGGGACGTGTGGTGGCAGCAGCGTGAAGACGACGAAGATGCCGGCCAGGGCAATGACCGAGAGCAGGGCCGCGACGCGACCCCGTCGCGAGCAATGAAGGCGGGTAGTAAGCTGGTAGAACAGGATCTGCCCCAGAACGACTGCCAGCGTGAAATCCACGATATCCATCACAAACAGATCACCGTGTGCAATCGCGGCGTAGGCATAGTAGAATGCTATCTGGAACAACGGCATGAACCACAGCACGACAGCCGATGCACCGGCCAGCTCGTATGATCCGCCACGTCCGACCGACAAGGCGACGAAACAGTACCAGAGGAGCGGTGGCAGAAAGACCAGCTTGGCGTGTTCCCAGATGGACTCGTTGACCGGAGCAAGCAACCCCACGAGAGTGCTCTGGCCAAACCAGCCATAGAAGAAGTGCAGAGCTGAGCCGAAAAGTGTCATGAATACAGCGCCGAAGACGATGACTCGGAGCAGTCTCTGGTTATCGGGCACGTCTCGCGTCCTGGCATTCACGTGTCTCTCCCTGCGCGGATCTCACGCTCCCGGCACGATGCCGCCCATCGGGGTCAGATCAAGCCCGTTTGCGCGCAAGACCCGGATGAGTGCATTGAGTCCCACAGAATCGCAGGCCATGTGACCGGCGACAACGAGCGTCCCTTTGACCTCTGACTGGCGCAGCTTCAGGATGTCGGCGACCTCCATGTGCAGGGTCATGACTGTCCCGACGCCATGGCGCCAGTATGCCTCGACGACGGCAGCGCCGCCATTGGTCCCACCTGCGAAGGCGGTGACGACCTTGCCGGCTGGCGCGGTGGGGTCCCCGACAACCACCGCGGGGCGTGTCTTTGCGTGTGCATATTCCGGGAGCTCGAGCAAGATGGCCGTGAGGTCCTGTACGGTCGCTGACGGGCCCATTTCGGCCAGACGCCGCTGAACGTGGCCATCCACGATGCGTTCCATCATCAGGTCACAGGGATAGTGGACGTTCATGAACGGCATGCCCATCAGGCGGGCGACGCTGGGCATGTAGTCCCAGTTGCGCATGTGATTGTTGCGCTCGACACCGAACTGGCGGGGCAGCAGAGCCTCGCGTGCCTCGGCCTCCGGCACGCTTGCTTTCGTGAGCGTCAGCAGTTGCCGATTCATGACTAGATGCAGGTTGAGCATGGCGTCGTTTCCCTGCGGGTGGTGCACGATGACGCCGTCATATCCCAGGTCGCGGGCGATGTTCAGCAGACCCGTATCGGCATCGAT
>JAPLGI010000089.1 GCA_026390245.1 Caldisericota bacterium | reverse complement strand
ATTGATCAACGACTGCATCAAGGAGGTATGTGAAATGGGTAGAGCGCCGCGCATCGAGTACGAGGGAGCCGTGTATCACGTGACCAACCGGGGCAATGGCCAGGAAGTGATCTACCGGGAAGAAGCCGACTGGAAAGCTTTCCTGGGCATCATAAGCGACGTAGTCTCGGAATTCGGCTGGCGAATTTACACATACTGCCTGATGGGGAACCATTATCATCTGCTGTTGGAAACCCCTCAGCCCAACCTCTCGCTCGGGATGAGAGAGTTGGACTTGCGATATACCAAGCGATACAACGGCAGATACGAGCATTCGGGTCACGTGTTCCAGGGTCGTTATTGGTCAGGGCTTGTCCTCAATGACAACTACCTGATCGACGCCGCCAGCTACCTGCTCCTCAACCCCGTGCGGGCCCAGCTGGTGCGTTCTCCGGAGGAGTGGCGTTGGTCGAGTTGCGCCGCCATGGCCGGACTTGCTCCATCATGTTCATGGCTCGATGTGGACTGGCTTCCGGTCGATTTCCAGGGTGCACCGGGCGACCCAAATGGTCCATTCCTGTCGTATGTCCGGGAGTGCGCTGGCAAGCCGCGCCCAGCGAACCTGGAGAAGCAGCGCAGGCGCAGTCACCGAAATGTGAAGACCACTGTACCTGGTACAAGGGGGGTTCACAATTGAGTATCTTCAGGCTGAAGGCACCGTTTGAGCCGTCGGGGGACCAACCACAGGCCATTGCGAAGCTGATCGCGGGCATCCAGGAGGGCGACCGGTTTCAGACGCTGGTGGGTGTCACGGGTTCCGGCAAGACGTTCACGATGGCGAACGTGATCAAGGAGTTTGACCACCCGGTGCTCGTCCTGAGCCACAACAAGACGCTTGCCGCGCAGCTTTACAGCGAGTTCAAGGCGTTCTTCCCCGAGAACGCGGTCGAGTACTTTGTCAGCTACTATGACTACTATCAGCCCGAGGCGTATGTCCCCACGATCGACCTCTACATCGCGAAGGACGCCGACATCAACCAGGACATCGCCCGTCTGCGGCACTCGACCATCCGCTCGCTTGTCGAGCGGAAGGACGTCATTGTTGTCAGCTCCGTGAGCTGCATCTATGGCTGGGACTCGCCGGAGGAATACCGTGAAGGGCTGCTGACGGTGACACAGGGCGCGGCAATGAAGCGCGACGACATCGCCCGGTCGCTGATCGGACTGCGTTATGAGCGCGTCGACGACGTGGGCAAGGGTGGCAGTTTCCGCGTGCGCGGGTCGACACTGGAGGTCATGCCTAAGGAAACGGAGACGGGCATCCGCATCCGGCTGTCGCTGGACGGCACGGTCGAGAAGATCCAGGAATTCGACCTCGGCTCTCGGCAGGTCCTCAAGGAGTACAAGGAGTTCATCTTCTTCCCCGCCGCGCAGTTTGTGACCAGCCCGGAGCGCATCGAGAAGTACATCGCGCTCATCCAGAAGGACATGGAGGACCGCGTCGCAGCATTCACGTCGCTCAACAAGTTCGTGG
>JAPLGI010000126.1 GCA_026390245.1 Caldisericota bacterium | reverse complement strand
CAGCATGTAGTCCTGGAAGTCCATGCCGATCTTCCGTCGCAGAGACGTGAGGGAGCCGCCATGAGCGGCTGCCGTGTCCACGCCGTCGACAAGGATAGTTCCACTCGTCGGTCGTTCTGCGCGATAGACGAGCCGAAGCACAGTGCTCTTGCCAGCACCCGATTCGCCTGTCAGAAAGACGAATTTGCCGGGACCTATCTTAAAGGTGACATCCCTGAGGCCATAGTATCCGTCGTCATATCTTTTTGAGACGCTCAACAGCTGTATCATCAGCGTGTACCCAGCTCCTTGAATCCGAGACCCAGAGTCTCGGTGACGTCCATGATGGCCACGAATGCCACTGGGTCCACCTCGTGGACGATCTGCTTGAGATGCGATATCTGGCTCTGAGGCACGACACAGAACACGACTTCCTTGCTTTCGCTCGTGAAACCGCCAGCTGCAGTGAACTTCGTCACTCCGCGATCCAGTTCGGTCATGATCTTGCCTGCAATGGCTTCCGGTTGTGCACTCACCACCCAGGCCGCCTTGGAGAAAGAGATTCCTTCCTGCACAAGGTCAATGGCTTTTGCGGATATGTAGAGCGACACGATCGAGTACAGGGGTATCGTGACGCTGCGAAATGCGATGCCTGAGCAGGCAATGATAGCGGTATCAATGATCAGGAGAGTCGTTCCGAAGCTCAATCCTACTCGTTCGGACAGCATCTGAGCAAGAAGGTCGGTGCCGCCGGTAGAGCCAAAGAAGCGGAAGATGATGCCAATTCCAACACCCATGACGACACCGGCGTAGACTGCCGAGAGAAGCATATCGACGTGGAAGCCGCGTGTGTACGGCACGATCGCATCGATCAGGAGCGACGAGACAACCGTTGCGTACACGGAACGCCACAGAAATGACTTGCCCAGCCTCTTGAGGCTCATCAGGAAGAGCGGAGTATTGAGCACGATGATCGTGATGCCGATGGGAACGACCTTGAAGAAGTGGTTCAGAATGATCGCGAGTCCCGAGACGCCCCCGGGAGCCAGATCAACAGGGATGACGAAGAGGGCAAACGAAAGGGCGTAGACGAGGCACCCGATCGTTATGCCGACGACGTCACGAATCGCCCGAACGACGGTCTTCCGCGTCATGTCGCACGCTTGCAAGGATGAAGTCCTGCAGGTCGCCATCGAGAACGGCGTCGACATTTCCCTTCTCGACACCGGTACGATGATCCTTTGCCAGTTTGTAGGGTTGGAGAACGTAGGAGCGAATCTCGTTGCCCCATTCAGCAGACTTGAATACCCCACGGACTTCCGAAATCTGGGCATCCCGCTCAAGCTCCTGCTGAACAAGGAGCCTGGACTTGAGAACGGCCATCGCCATTCGCTTGTTCTGCAGCTGTGAGCGCTCGTTCTGGCAGCTGGCCGATATGCCCGTCGGAATATGAGTGATGCGCACAGCCGTGGAAACCTTCTGAACGTTCTGGCCTCCATGGCCTGACGCATGATACACATCGATGCGCAGATCGCCCTCCGGGATTTCAACGTTTGAGCTGGTTTCCGGAATTTCCGGGATGACATCTGCTGCCGCAAACGATGTGTGCCGACGCTTGTTCGCATCGAAGGGACTGATCCGGACCAGGCGATGAACACCCTTCTCGTGTTTCAGGAGACCGTATGCGTACTGACCATTGATGACCAGAGTACAGCCCTTGATGCCTGCCTCTTCACCCAGCATGTAGTCTGTCACAACTACCTCGAAACCCTGTCGCTCGGCATAGCGCGTGTACATGCGCATCAGCATTCCTGTCCAATCCTGCGCATCCGTGCCACCCGCTCCACTGGAGAGCGACAAGATCGCATTGGACGAATCATACGGACCGCTGAAGTAGGCGGTCGTCTCAAGAATCTGAAGGTCACGTTCCAGACGCCCTATGCCGTCGACGGCCTCATTTTCGAGGTCCGGGTCCGGCATTCCAGCGAGGAGATCGAGCGCCGTCCGAGTATTGTTCAATTCGGTCAGCGTTTGCTGCTGGGAACCAATCTCAGCCTCGATGCGGGCGATGCTACCCATGATTTGTGCAGCACCCGTTTGATCATTCCAGAAGCCGACAGCCGTTGTCTTGCCCCGCAGCTCGTCCAGCTGCGCCTGCCGGCTAGGCAGTCAGCCAGGCTGATAAAGCCCTGCAATGCGGGTTTCGCATTCCGACACTCGCCTGCGCAGTGGTTCAAGATCGATCATGTTTCTTCTCCGGTTGAGCTGGTTGCAGCTCGAATGTGAACAGTGCCCGCGTTACGTCGTGCTTGATCTGGTCCATCAGTTCGTTGAAGAGATCATACCCTTCCTTCTGATAAGCAATGACCGGGTCCTGCTGGCCGTAGGCGCGAAGACCGATGCCATCCTTCAGGTCATCCATCTGAAGCAGATGGTCTCTCCATGCGCTGTCGATGGTCCTCAAAAAGATGTAGTGTTCGATCTGGTGCATGATGCTTTCTCCGTACCGGTTGTACTTCTCGAGGTACAGTGCCTCTGCGCGGTCTCGAATCGCGGCAGAGAGCTGCTGCTCCGAGTCATGACCTTCGATCAGTTCCGTCAGTTCCTGGAGTGTCATCTCTACTGGCCTCCCAAATGCATCCAGGACCAGATCGTTGTACACTTTGCCCAGGTCAGACTCATCTGC
>JAPLGI010000190.1 GCA_026390245.1 Caldisericota bacterium | reverse complement strand
GCATTTGGCAACGCTTGGGTGGGATGACTATTTCTCACGACAATTCGAGAATCTTGAACGCGACGGGCTCGTACCGGCACGTATCGTTGAACAGCACAAGAACGGGTACATTGCGTATGGAGAGCAGGGAGAGTGGCAGGCCGAGGTCACTGGACGATTTCTGCATGTCCTGGCGGACTTGGCTGGCTTTCCCGCGGTCGGCGACTGGGTGGGTCTTCAACCGCTGCCGAACGAAGACCGCGCGCTGATCCACGCTCTCCTTCGTCGCAGGACACAATTTGTACGGAAGGTCGCAGGCTCGGTCATCGAGGAGCAGGTCGTTGCTGCGAACGTCGACGTCGTGTTCCTGGTGACGGGGCTGGATGGCAACTTCAACCTGAGGCGCATCGAGCGCTATCTGACAGAAGCATGGTCAAGCGGTGCACAGCCGGTCATCCTGCTCAACAAGGCTGACTTGTGCGACGATGTCGCGGCCTGTATCAGATCCGTCGAGGCGGTTGCCCCCGGCGCGGCCGTGCACGCCGTGAGTGCTGCCCTGAACGAGGGCGTGGACGTCGTGCGAAGCTATCTTACTCCCGGACGTACGATCGCATTTCTTGGCTCGTCCGGCGTGGGGAAGTCGACTATCATCAACCGCCTGCTGGGCGAGGACCGCCAGGAGGTACAAGCTGTCAGCAACGCTGTAGGGAAGGGGCGACATACGACGACCAGCAGATCGCTCCTGCTTCACCCTGACGGGGGGATGATCATCGACACGCCTGGCATGCGCGAGCTTCAATTGTGGGCAAGCGAAGACGACGTGGAGCAAAGCTTCACGGACATCGAACTGCTGGCAGGCAGGTGCAGGTTCACCGACTGTACGCACACTGCTGAGCCGGGGTGCGCTGTCCTCGCCGCCGTCGACGACGGTTCACTCGACGAAGACCGGTATCGAAGCTACATGAAGCTGCAAAGAGAGGTGCAGAGGCTTCAACGGTTTCAGGAACTGCGGGAGCACACGAGGGGCGGAGGGGACCTGAGCAGGGTCCATGGCACGAAGCAGATCGTGGAACGGACTCTCGAACCCGTCCGTCGTCGGCGTGAGCATCGTGACTAGAAACGAGGAACAACACGTGGGGAAGAGACGACCCTGCAGGCGAGACTGGTCGACGCTTGCCTCCCTGCAGGAGCGAAGCATACTGTGCTGGGACGCAAGCGCTGTTTGGCGAGATGCGGGCAAGAGGGAGGAACCATGAGATTGAAGAAGGGATTGGCAATTGGACTGATGGTGGCGGTGGCGGCAATGGCGGGTGCGGGATGCCGGCCGAAGGTCGTGAGCACGCCCGCCGTCGGGTTGCCATCAGTCGTCGTTCAGACCGTCCGCGAAGAAGACGCCATGCTGCGCTACTCCATCACGGCAAGGTATCCGCAGTTGCGGGGGACACTGTCTCCGGGTGTCCTCGAGAAGGTCAACAAGGCAATCGAGGACATGGTGATGCCGGACATCGCGGGACTGAAGCAGAATGCCACAGACACCGCTACGTGGGCCGCCAAAAACCCATCCCACGCTGCCGAACTTCCTGCTGACCAGGGCAGTTTCCTTGGCGCCGAGTATGAGATCCCCTATCTGACCAGCGACCTCATCAGTGTCCGCATCCGGTTCGAGACGTACTCCGGTGGGGCACATGGCATGTCGTATACCCGCGTCCTCAACGCGAGGCTCAGTGACGGGTCGACCATTGACACCGAGGGCCTGTTCAAGGACGCGAAGCAAGGCCTGCAGTGGCTGTCACAGTACTGCGTGGCGGACCTGAAGAGCCAGTACGGCGCAGACTACGAGGGGCTGAGTACCTTCGTGGAAGATGGGACAGCACCCACGGCCGACAACTTCAAGAACGTGTCGCTGGAACCAGATGGGCTCGTTGTATCCTTTGACCCCTACCAGGTCGGTCCGTATGCCGCCGGTCCACGAGAGGTTCACATTCCTGCAAGCGAGATCCAGTCCATGCTCGCCGTCACCCTCTCGCCGGAAGCCTTCAGCCTGGTGATGGAGCCGGTCCAGTAGGGCTGGTTCCATCGGAGGAAGCGGGTGACGGGCTCCTTCTTTGAACTTGTATGGAAAGTGGCGGCGAGGGTACCACGAGGCAAGGTGACGACCTATGGCGCTATCGCGCGGGCACTGGGCAGTCGGGGCGCTGCCAGGACGGTCGGGTGGGCCATGAGGGCAGCCCCCGCAGGATCGAAACTGCCGTGCCATCGCGTGGTTAAAGCGACCGGAGAATTGTCCCCAGAGGACGCGTTTGGCGGGCCGGGCGTCCAGCGGCTGCTGCTGGAAGATGAAGGGGTTACGTTCAATGCGCAGGGAGGCGTTGATATGAAGCGTCATCTCTGGATACCTTGACGAAGCTTGGTGTGCGCAGCCAGGGTGGAAGCGACTGTTGAGCTGTCACTCCTCGCGCGAGCGCGATGGACAGAGGAGCACGTCCTTCAGCAGATGCCGTTCATCGAGGACTTCTTGAGTTTCTGAGCGATGTGTCCATGCTGGTGAGCGTCAGGGAGGATCAGGTGAGCGATGCAGCACAG
>JAPLGI010000120.1 GCA_026390245.1 Caldisericota bacterium | reverse complement strand
ACCAGCCCTTGTTGGAAGAGTAGATGATGTACTGCCCTTCGACCTTGGACTTGATGGTGTACGGTCCGCAGTAGACGGGGTTGTTGCTGAAGTCCGAGGTGTTGATGCTCTTGGGGTCCGCATCGAACTGGGGTCCCAGGATGTGCTTCGGGTAGATGCTCCAGCCGGTCGGGATGTAGGCATCCCAGTTCTTCCAGGTGATGCGGCAGGTGAGGTCGTCGATCTTCTGGATGTTGGTGACGAGGTCCATGGGGGTACGGGACACGACCTGGATGTCGTCGCTCATGTACAGCTTGTGCGAGAAGATGTAGTCGTCGATGGTGACCGGCTGACCGTCAGACCACTTCATGCCCTTGCGGAGCTGCATGTCGCTGATGACGGTGCCATCCGCATTGCGGATGAGGTGCTTGTTCTCGAGGGTGGGGACATAGGTGCACATCTCGGGATACAGGACGCCGTAGGGGGTCATCGAGATGGGTCCGCTGGCCAGGAAGGCCACGGCCTTCTGGGTGTAGGCGGAGTCGGAGATGAGCGGGAACAGGTTCTCGGGAGCGTTCTCCTCAGCCAGCGGGAGCGTCTTCTTGCCGGCGGCTGGAGAGTTGACGGTGTTGTAGATGGCGAACGCGCAGTCGCCACGGGTGGCGGACATGGTGGGGTTCAGGTTGCGGAACTTGTCCCATGTCAGGAGGGCGACGCGCGGACGGACGGCGATGGTGACGGCGCCGATGGCGTAGGCACCGATCTTGTTCTCGTCGTTGGCAAAGGCGACCGGCTGATTGATGGTCTTGGACTCGGCTTCCTTGCCGAGGACGCGGACCAGCAGGATCGCCATGTCCTGACGCTTGATCTCGGCCGCGGGGGCGAACTTGCCACCACCGATGCCGTTGATGTACCCGGCCTTGGCAGCAGCTTCGACGACGCCATACGACCAGCGGGTCGCGGGAACGTCACTGAACGTCGCCTTGGCAGGCTTGACCTCGGCGAGGCCCTTGGCGACAACGATCATCTTGGCGAACTCTTCGCGGGTGACCTTGCCTTCGGGCTTGAAGGTGCCGTCGGCATACCCGGCAATGACCTTCTTGGCCGCCAGGGCGGTGATCTCGTCAAACGCCCAGTACGAGGCGGCGACATCCTTGAAGCCTGCGGCGCGCGCGGTCAGCGCTGGAGAGCAGACGGCAAGCACTAGAACAACTGCAAGAACGATCGATAAGAATCTCCTCATGTAATTCTCCTCCCTTAACAAAGTAGTTGCTATCGACAATTTCGGGTGGAACGGTGGTTGGCAAGCACCTCCTTACGATACGGCGGTTTATCTGCAGGCTGTTGCTCTGTATCCCGAGCCAGCGTCAGAGAAACCAAAACACAACAATCCCCCAGCGTCGCTGTCCGCCACCCCGACCAGATACCTATCCACGGTGATGTTATACCACGGTCGGCTGAAAGTGTCAATTGAACGACCCTCGCGACCTGTGGGCACCGGCTCCAGGAAGAAGGAAGCGAAGAATGCAGCGATGGCCGATCCAGCTTCAAGAATCGGGTCCATGAACCGCAACCAGCCCCTCATCGCTTTTCCGGAACCGGCACCGTCGTTGAGTGCCATACACTCAACCTCATGAGCAACCAGAAGATGCATGCGCTGGTCGAATTCCTTCCCATCACCACCCCGCAAAGGCATGACGAATGTGGCCAGATCGACCACCGCCATCGCGTCATAAGTAAGCTGTCTGGCTTCCACACCCTCGAACAGGTCACAGTCGCCCTGGAGAACGTTCTCGACAACCCTGTCCAACTGATCAGCTTGTTTCAGTTCCGTCTCTGCATACGCCATCTGGCTCACCCATCTTTCCCGCAATCATGGTCTTGACATCGGTCAACGCGCGAAACAGCATCACCTTTACGTTGCTTTCGCTCAGGTTAAGCAGGAATGAAACTTCTCTTACAGATCTGCGTTCAAGCAGTCTCATCCTCACAACTGACCTCTTGGGCTCTTCCAGGTGGTCAATCGCCTCACATACCACAGCCTTCGTGTCAGCCGCTTCTGCCAGTTCGTACGGATCCCGCAGTAGACCAGTAGAGTGAGCGTCCATGAACTCCTGGAAAGGAAGCATGGAATACCCCGTCTGCCGTCTGTAGTAGTCCGAAAGTGCATTTCGTTCGATCTTGTAGACCCAAACGTCAAGCGGAACACCTTGATACGTGAAACCCTTAATCGACGAAACTATCCTGGCCATAGCATCTGCAGCAACATCCTCAGCAGTAGCCCTGCTCTTGACGTGCCTCAGGGCATAGGACAACATACGAGGAACGAAGCGCTCAACGAACTGGCGCCAAGCCTCTTCATCCGCCCGCTGCAACTGCACTACGAATTTCTCTTCATCCACGTCGATTGGCGCACGTCTCCATGTGTATAATCGTGACTGCGGGCAATTGGTTACACCTGAAAAGGTGGACGGGCACCGAAAATTCCCGTACCAACACGAATCATGTTTGATCCGTGTTCAATCGCGAGTTCGTAGTCATCGGAAGTCCCCATGGACAGCAGGGTGACTTTTGACGGCCCCAGATCGCTGACCAGCTCAAGGAACAGCTCACTGACGGACCGGTACAGTACTGCCCGAGATTTCATGGTTGCCTCAAGAGGGACGACCGCCATAAGCCCTGAGATCTCGCGCAGCCAGGGAGTGCCGGCGGCGGCAAGCTCCCGGATTTCGGGAACGGTCAATCCACCCTTCTGCGACTCTTCACCCGCATTAACCTGCAGCAGCAGTGTACCCGCTTTCAGGTCCCTACGACTCTCGATGGCACACAGATGCTCAAGGAGTCGGCTATCCGCCGAATCGACTGCGTCAAAGAGCCGGAGGATGGCGTGGTACTTGTTCGACTGGAGTCGGCCGATGTACCGGATGGCAACTCCGCGACTCTCGCGCAATGCGAAGACATTCTTCCGGATTGCTTCCTGGAGGTAATTCTCTCCGATTTCGATCGCCCCTGCATCAATGGCTTCCTTCGCGGACTTCTGCCAGACGCTCTGCTATCGAGCCCACATTCGACGCTAGAAGCCGCGAGGCGGCCCTTTGCGCAGTATGGCGGGGAGTTCGACCTCCTCGACCTTGAATTCCTTGAGGATCTTCTTCTCCTGTTCTGCTTCCGCCTTCTGAGGCTGCATGCCGGACGCCACAACTGTAATGCGAATTTCGTCGTTGGTCTCGCCGGATTCCCCCAACACTTCGTCAAAGGGATCGGCCAGACCGAATATGATCTTGGCCTCTTTTGATGCACCCGACTGGATGGCGGTGGAGATGACATCCATCTCTTCCATGGAGATCTCATGCCCAATCACGTTATAGATCAGGCCAGTGGCCCCTTGCATCGAATACTCGAGAAGTTCGTAGTTGGTGGCCGCTCTGATGGCTTTCGCGGCACGTTCGTCACCCTTGCCGGTCCCCATACCTATCCAGATGCTCCCATCCGATCCATCGGGAAGCTCTCCTGAAGCAGTGGATGTTAGAACGTTCTTGAGGTCGGCAAAATCGAGGTTGATGATACCCGGCGTACGAATGAGTTCGGTAATGCCCTGGACTGCTTTCTTCAGGACCTCATCCGCCTTGCGGAATGCATTGCTGATAGTGATCTTTCCCTCTTCGAGCTTGAACAGTCGCTGGTTTGGGATGACGACCAATCCATCAACACTGCCGCGAAGCTCCTTGATACCGTCCGCCGCAACCTTGGCACGCTGAGGGCCCTCGAAGTTGAATGGCTTCGTGACAATGGCAATCGTGAGGATACCCAGCTCCCGAGCCACTTTAGCCACAACTGGACAACCCCCCGTGCCCGTGCCCCCTCCCATGCCAGCAGTCATGAACAGGAGCGAGGAGCCGGTAATCGCCTCCTTGAGTATCTCCCTGCTCTCTTCTGCCGCTTTGCGACCGACTTCGGGATCGGCACCAGCGCCCATCCCGCGAGCGACCTTCGCTCCAATCTGAATCTTGCTCTCTGCCCGACTATAGCGCAGAACTTGCGTGTCAGTGTTGACAGAAACGAAGTCAACGCCGGAAGGAAAATCCCCGACCATCCGATTGACGGCATTGCCCCCTCCGCCGCCCACGCCGATGACCTTAATGCTTACGTTTGAGCTTCCCCAGGGATCCAGTCGATCATCCATAGTGGCTTCTCCTCCCCGTCAGTGTGTCTTAGTCGAACAGGTCAAGGCCCTTGAATAAACCACTCAGGCCCTTGAATGCGCGCTTTCTCTTCTGCACCGCAGCACCATCGCCGTGGATTCCCAGTTCCAGCAACCCGATCGATGTCGAGAAGCTGGGATTCTTGAACGAGCTGAAAACGACATCATCAACGGTCGGTTGACCCATTCGGGCTCGCAGACCCGTAATCTCGGAAAACTTGTCTGAAATACGAGATATCATCGCTGTTCCTCCGGTAAGCACGAGACCAGCCGGAAGCATATTGTTGTAGCTGGAATGGACCAGCTCCAACTTGACGGCCTCCGCTATCTCCTCAATGCGAGACGTCACGACATCACTGATGTATGACTTCGTCGTTGCAAGAACTCCATCGCCTGACGCAGTCGAGTAGCTGACCTGGCTGTCCTGGAAATCCTTGCCCCTTCCCGCATCCACCGACCCATAGGCCACCTTGAGCTCTTCAGCCACATTCAGGCTGGTCTTGAGCATCATGGCAAGATCCATCGTAACATGGCGCCCACCTATGGGCAGAACAGCAATGTAGCTGAGACTGCCCCCGGTGAAGACTGCCAGGTCCGTTGTATCTCCTCCGATATCGACACAGGCGACGCCAATCTCCTTCTCCTCTGAGGAGAGGACTGCGTCGGCTGATGCCAGACCCTCGACCACAAGCTTGTCCACCTTGAGACCTGATTCCGTGACGCAGCGACGAAGGTTGTCCAGAATCGTCGACTGTCCCGTGACAATAAACGCTTCAAACTCCAGACGGATACCCGACATTCTCAGCGGATCCTTGATACCTTCCTGGCCGTCCACAAGATACTGTCGAGGAATCACGTGGATAATCTCCTGGTTCGGCCCAAGCAGGACAGCTCGCGCAGATTCCCAGACACGGTCCAGGTCGTCCTTCTGTATCTCGCGCCCCGGCCGCGATATGGCGACGAGACCGCGATTCACTAACCCAGTGATATGGGTGCCGCCGACATTCACGATGACCGATGAGACAGTGTAGCTGCTCATTCTCTCTGCCTCGTCCCGAGCCGCCTGAATTGCCTGTGTTACGCCTTCCATGTCGACGACAACGCCACGCTTCAAGCTGTTGCATGGAGCAGTGCCGACCCCGAGAATGGAGTCCAGAATGTCTCCCGTGGCCGAAGCGATCAACATCTTGACTCGCGTGCTTCCAATATCGAGTACGCTGACAATTCTTTCCTGGCCAGCCATCATGCCTCCTTCTTCAAGAGAACGCGCCGGATGATTGCAATGTTCTGGTACATTCTGCTTCCAAACACAACGACTGCCGCAAGGTAGAGATCGATGCCCAACTGGTCACCGAGGTACCCAAGAAGCGCTGCAACAAGACTGTTGATGAGGAATCCCGAAAAGAATACTGTTGCATCGAAACTATCTTTCAGATACCCCTTGATGCCACCAAGTATGGAATCCATCCCGGCCAGAAGGGCCAACCCAACATACTTCGAGTAGATGGCGGGGATGTGGACGGGGCGAACAACCCCTATGACAATGCCAAGCACGAGTCCACATACAGTAACGAAACCAACCATAGATACCCGTTTTCCTCCCCTAGTTGCTGATCCGAAGCAGGTTGACGTTTTGAACTATAGCACCAATGCGCCTCAGGTTCAACAAGTCTAGCACGCCACCTGGAATCTGAAGTCCCTTGGACATGTTTTCCGTATCACCGATCGCTTCTACGACCAGCGGCATCTGTGTAACTTGCCCATCCACACGAACGTTGAGGCCGGCCCGGAATACTGAACTCGAGTCGGTCAGGCGTATGCCGTTCAACGAAATGACTTCTGCGCCAGATGCCCAGAGATCATTAAGAAGCAAGAGAAGATCCTCATCGGCCAGCATGGATGGCGAGGCTCCCGAAGACTGTTCCCGTATCGTAACCCGTATGCCCGGACCCGTGAGCGGGACGGCACCGGTTCTCTGCATCAGCACGGTGGTTTCGTGCTGCAACTGCCGCACTTGCGCTGCAGTGTCATCCGAAGAGCGAAGATACTGCAGGACTTTCTGCGACACATCGCCTTCTTCGACCGAGAGGTCCTGCTTGCGCTGCTGCAGGTCCTTGATAACGCGAATGAGATCCTTCGGGTCCTGGTTCTGATAGGTCTGCTTCATCTCCCGAACGACGCGTGCCTGTCCAGGGAGGAAGAACCCGACAAAGAAGCTTATAAGAAAGAAGACCAGTAGTGTCGACTTCCACAGCGACTGCTGAGATTTCTTCATTTCGCACCCACTGCGTAAGTGAACGCCGCATTGTCCAATGAAGCCGGGACCACGATAGACGCCTTCTTCTCAAGCGAGCACGTGATTCCGAACTGATCGCGGTACATTTCCAGCACACGAAAGAAGACGTCCGCAGCAATACTGTCAGCAAGCAGGTTGGGGTTCCCCAGCGCGGCAATGACATAGGGCGGCGACATCCTGCTGGAGTTCACGAGAATGATCGGTCCGGCACAAACGATCGGGCTGTTTCCAAGAATGCGTTGGTCGTTGACGGCAATCGCCGTGGCACCATACCGCCGCATGAGATTGACGATACTCCGGAGGTACCCGTCGTGGATGACGAAGTAGTTCGGATCATCGGACAGCGTCGGAGTACGGGAACTGTCGCTCAGTGTCACTACCACTCCGGGGCCCGTCGCCTCGGCCAATCCGGCCTTTGCTCTCAGTTCTTGCAGATGCTGCGTAAGAACACGCACTTCGTCGTTCGTGCCGGCGCCCTTGCTTTCAAGTTCTCCCAACTGTCCCCGTAAATTGACAATCTGCTTGGCTGTGCTGTCATTCTCGTTTTCCAGTCCCTTCATGATTTCGACCAACTCTACGTTCTGGGCAGGGACCACGTAGGCCTTGTTCACCGTAGGCTCAAACTGCACCGCCAGAAGGTATCCAAATCCGGCAACCATTACGAAGAGACCGGCGAAGAAGATTCCTCTCTTTCCCCCACTTGCGATCATGGAGTCCCCGGAATGACGGCCTGGCCGTCGAATCGCAAGTCGACAGTTATTGGCTTCCCTTTGAAGGCTGGCATGTCAACGACGGCAATCGCCCGTTCGATCTTCGAAGCACCCATCGTGCTATCGCCAAGGATAAGTGTCTTGCCGTCTTTCAAGCGTATGGCAAGTCCTGTCGAAGGAGAGAGCGACATCCCCGTGATTGCAAGCTGGTCCCGATACTGCATCAACTGACTGCACAGCGAGGCATATTCGAGCGAGGCGGACAAGAAGGCCGAAGAAGTGGACGGAAACCCGGTTACGTCAATCACATTCCACGACTCGGATACTGCCGTCACAGCGAATGCCGTCCCCATCGGCAAGAACACCACACCAAGCTGTTTGCCCTGTCTGATGACCACGTCCGGGTCCGCGATGTCAACCTCGACAGTGGCATTCCAGGGTCGCTCCCGATGGATGGTCAGGCCGGAAACAGGGA
>JAPLGI010000067.1 GCA_026390245.1 Caldisericota bacterium | reverse complement strand
GCCAGTTTGGCTCCCGCCTCTTCTCGCGAAAGGAAGACCATCGTGCTCCTCACACCGCTTCATGCTCGACCGTGCATATGAAAATTCCCGCTTCTATCAGCATGACAGAACGGGAAATTTGGTCAACTCCCACACTTGCGGGCTGAAGCTTTAGAAAACTCCGGGGTCAGATCTCGAGATACCACACTATGGCGGTCTCGTCCTCACTCCCCGGCACCGCCTGCAGGTAGAGCCGGTCGAACCCGCCGATGACAAAGCCGTAGTCACGGTAGAACATGCACGCGGTCACATGGACGTCCTGCGTTTCCGCGCGAAGCCAGTGAAGCCTCCGGGCAAGAGCCCACGCCTTGACGGTGTTCATCAGCAGCGTGGCGATGCCATGATGACGGTGGCCGTGCTCGACGCGCAGTCCCCAGACGCGCGCCATGTTGTTATGATCTTCCTGGACGCATATCTGTCCAACCAGGGTCTCTCCTGCAAACGCGAGATAGATAGCGGCATCATCTCTGCCAAGATACGCACGGTCGGGACAGCAGCTCTCTGTCTTCTCGTAGGGATGCTGGACACTGTCGACGTCGAAATCATAGTTGTCCCCACACATGGACACCTTGATGCGGGCCTTCACGGCAAAGTTGGCGCGGAGCCCGTCCACGTACCTGGCCATATCCGGTGTTGCTCGCACGATCCGTATGTCTGGACCAGTCATGTTATCCACATCCACATCATACACGAAGCAGGGCGCGAAAGGGGAAGCCGGTATTCACAACCGGACACGACAGGTTCTTATCGAATGGAGCAGCAAGGGTGTAACACTCTCGCGCTAATTGGAACCGTCCCGAGATTGTTACACTTCCACGACGCATCTGAGGTTACAAGCACCACATCCACTGCTGGCCAACCCGAACAAGCGACTACTGCGGGTTTGACGTTCCTGCGGAGGCGGTCGCACTGTTGACGGTGATGGTGACCGTCTTCGTAAGCTCCTCCCACTGCACGTCTGCACCAAGGTGCTCACTGACAAAGCGCACCGGCAGCATGGTCCTGCCGTTCATGATGGCAGCCGGAACGTCCATGATCACTGCCTCGCCATTCACAACGGCCGTCCGATTGCCGATCTGAAGCAGCAGAGTTGTCCCGTTGAACTGCACTTCGACGCTGCGGGTCTCGGGGACCCATGTGATCGCGCCACCCAGACCCTCGATGATGGCTCGCAACGGAACCAGTGTGCGACCGCTCACGATGACAGGAGGCGTATCCAGTGTCACAATCTGGCCGTCCAGACGAGCAACCATACTGCCTATGGAAAGGGTGATGATGTGCTGGTTGGGGTCGACGGACTTTGCGAACGTGGCCAGGACCGACTTGTTGTCGTCCATGGTGAGTGCGAACGGGTTGGCTGTGCCGGTGACACTGCCACTCCACCCTGTGAACTCCCATCCGGGGGCCGGCTTCGCCGTGAATGTCACTGTACTCCCCGAGGAATACGATGTCTTCTGTGGCTCGACGCTCAGCAGGCCATTGCCCATGACTGCGGAAAGCAGTGTGAATGAAGCGGGAGTGAGCCCACCGATGACGTACTGTGCCAGGCTCAGCTCGTTGCCATTGAACCGGTCCAGGTCGACGCTGTGCCCTTCGACGCCCGGAACGGTCCCGTTGTCAGCATACTGCCAGAACGCCCAGCTGTCCCAGCCTCCGGTATTCGGCTGCGCCGAGGAAGTATACCCTGCAATCCAGAGGCGATATCGTCCATCGATGGTCGGGTCACCCTTGTGGAGATCTGCCGCAACGGACGCGCTACAATAGATAAGGGGATTTGCCCCCGTGGCGCCACGTACGATACCGGACCACTCGTCGATCCACCGCACCATGGCCGCGCCATGGATGTTGTACCGTGGCTCGATGTCGAGCACGGGAACCAGGAACCCCGGACCGACGAACTGTCCAGCCACCTTCAGGAAGTATGCTGCCTCTGCGGAAGCGGTATTCTCTCCTGGCCAGCAGATATGATAGACGCCAGTCAGCAGCCCCGCGGAACGCGCACCAGGTGCCAGCACACTCATGAAGGCGTCGGTGATGTTCAGTCCCTCGGTCGCCTTGACATAGGCAAACTGATAGCCCACCAGACGCACTGCGGCCCAGTCAATCGGGTTGCCGGCATGATCACCGCTGCACTGCCAGCGTGACACGTCGATACCCTGAATCATTCCTACGCGCATCTGCGCAGGGATATTCACGCTGCCTGTGGAACAGGCGATGCGGACCAGGCTCTCGTAGGTCCCTGCAGGCATATCGGTCCGCTGTGCGCCGACAGTGATGCGCTGGCTTCCGCTGACCGGCACGCTCCCTGATGCGGGAGAGACATTCACCAGCCATGAAGCCCCGGGAATGATGTCAAACGTCACCGGCGTGGTCCCGGTATTCTGGAGCGTAAGGACCAGCGATGTCTGTTCACCACCAAAGTCGAGTTCCGGGGGAAGAAAGAAGATGCCCGTGGGCATTGGTGCCACCATCGGAACCATCTGGACACCCGTGCACAGGCCGCTCGCTCCGTTTGCATTGATCGCGCTGACAGCGTACCAGTACGATCTGCCGCCGACAAGCATGGGCCCGTCTGTCCAGGTCCGCGTATCGAAGCCCTGATCTCCGACATTCAGTATGGCGACGAGCGTCGACGGATTCGCGTGGCGGTCACGGTAGATGCCCCACGCGGTAATGGGCGATGTTCCGGTATCCTCCGGAAGGCCCCATGACAGTGCCACGGACTCAACCCCGGCTGTCGCTGTGAGAGTGGTTGGCACACTGGCAGTCGGATTCGGAACGGTAACCTTGAGGTACTGGTCAACCGACCAGCCCATGATCCCAGTCTTCCATTGGATGCGCCACCAGGTGAAACCACCTCCGACAACTGGTCCCTCCTGCACAACCCCCCGAGCCCCATCCTTCTCGACACCAACAACTGTGGCTGCACTGTCGGCTGACGATCGTACGTTGAGGCCGTCCCCACTTGTGCCGGTGACCTCGACTCCAGAACCAATGGTCAAGACTTCGGCACGAGCCGATCGAGGCACAGACACGATCGAGGTCAGCAAGGCCAGGCACAACATCACGACAGCGGCCACCTTGAGCGACGCCCTTCTCCGACCAACGGGCCTGCTGTCTGGACATCTCATGTCGACGGTTGTGCCTCCCGCACGGTGGAGTTTCCGGACACAGTCTGCCGGCCGGTTGTCGCCACGCGTGTGGATATTGTAGCAGCGTTCAGGCATCTGCTCGGCGGAGGTCTTCACAGAACCGGCAGAATACCGGCCAGTGCTGGAGAAGATTCTCAGGAGTGCTTGCTTCCGGCCCGGATCATTTCCTGCACCCGGTCAACCACCTGCAACACGGTCAGACCCGTTGTATCAAGACACGGGGCTTCAAGCGTCTGGTACAGGGAAAGCTGAAGGACCGCTTCGTCAAGGGCAGATGGGGAACGTGCATCCGCGATGAGACGAGCGCGCAGCTCTTCGGGAGCGCAGACCAGCGAGACGCGTGTCACTCTGCATTCCAGGTCCCGCAACCCTGAGAGAATCGTGCGAACGACCAGTTCCCTGTCCAGCGCCCAATCAAAGATCACCGTCTCGTACGCGGAACAGGCCAGATAGTTGCGAAGGAGAACGATGATGTTGCGCTCCACCATTGCCTCGGTCTCGTTGGTCACCTGCCACGGATGCATCATCCAGCACCAGTCGCCGTCGAGCCACACCGCCTTGTCGCTGCGACTCAGCAACACCCTGCACACCGCGCCTTTGCCAACTCCCATCGGTCCACCAATGACGACAAGACTCTTCACGCGACTCCCCTCTCTGCCAGACGGCACTCCGGCGCCCGCTTCTACTATCCTATACCGTCTGCGCCTTACTGCAACTTGTGACTTCCGTCTTGCACGACACGGTCCACGGCCTTACAATACTTGTGTGGCAGTGCCTGCGCGAGCGGACACGCAACGCAGGACAGGAGGCCAATGATGAACCTGATCATGTTCGACATGGATGGCACGCTCTTTCGGACGGAGACGTCCTTCTTCCCTTCCGTGCGGGAGTTTGCCAGCCGTCATGCGTTCCCCGTTCCTGATGAAGCCTTCCTTCGCAGCTTCATCGGCCAGAGCGGCAGCGAATGGCGAGCCTGGCTGGAACAGCTGCAGCTGGGTACGCCAACCCAGGAGCTGGCCTCTGAGTTCGACCTCCTGGAACAGGAGTACGTGAAGACACAGGGTGAGTTGTACCCTGGGACCACAGATGTCCTCCGGGCTTTGGCGCTGGATGGGTGGAAGCTCGGTGTGTGCAGCAATGCCCCCGGCTGGTATCCCGAGACGATCCTGACCAGGGCGGGTGTCCGTGACCTGTTCTCCATGGTCCGCGTTCCCTCCCGTCCTGACCAGACGAAGACAATGATGCTGTGCGATGTCTGGAATGAGCTTCATCCGGAGCGGTGCGCGATGGTCGGCGACCGGGCCGACGACATGCAGGCTGCTTACGCTGGAGGCTATTTTGCGATAGGCGCTGCCTATGGATGGGCTCCCGAGGAGCTGGAACTCGCGGACGTCCGCATCCATGACATTGCCGAGATACCGATGGCACTGGCTCTCCACTGGCTGCCGGGGAATGAGCCCGCGATCGCGAGACCTCCGGTCTTTGTTGCCCCCGCTCCCGTCGTGTCTGCAGCACCGGCTCCCGTAATTCTCGAGGTCCTTGTTCCACAGACATCCGCTTCCCAGGCTCCACCTGCGCCTTCCAGGGTCCAGGAGCCTGTGGCTGCCGAGCCCATAGTATCTGCCGTCATGCCTGAAGAGGCAGTGGCGCCCGTCGTGAACGCGCCGGTTTCCATGCCGCCTGTCGAGGCGGCACCACCTCTCCATGCTCCTGTTGCTGTGGTGGAACCTGTTGCTCCCGTGTATCCTGTCGCGCCACAGGTCCAGCCGTCCCCAGAGCCCCCATCAGCAGCACCTGCTGTCACGACACCAGTCAAACCGGTGGCCATGCCGCCCGTCCCTGAACCGCAGCGCACGAAACCAGAGCCTTTCACGCCTCGCCCCGCAGAACCGACCCTCGCTCCTGCAGAGAGAAGGTCCTGGAACCCCTTCCGCAGACACGAGGACAAGCCGCGGTAGGATCGGACCGCCTCTTGCCAATACGACAGTAGGTTGTACGATGGTTGTGCGACCGGGCGTTTCCTGGCGCTCATGGAGGTACTTCGAGTGCGCATTGCATAGTTCCGTCATACCGTAGCGACAACTCCGTCACATGCCCCCGGCATCGTGACGACGAACACGGAGGAACATATGCAGATCACCTGCACAAACCTTGCTTTTTCATATCCCGAACAAGCCAAGCTTCTCTTCGAGGGAGTCACCTTTGCTGTCTCCGATGCCTCCCGGCTCGGCATTATCGGCCCGAATGGCAGCGGCAAGTCGACTCTGCTGGGCCTCCTGACAGGAAGGCTGCAGCCAGCCACAGGTACCATCAGCAGATCCCGGCCGACACCGCGCATCGCACTGATCGAGATCGACGCCGGCGACAGCAGACTGGTCATGACAAGCGCCATTGCGGCTCGCCACCCAGTCCTCAGCACGGCGTGGGGCATCATGCAGTCGCACTCCGGCACAGACAGTGCAGGAGAAGCTGCAGCCGAGTTTGCGGCACAAGGCGGTTATGCGGTTCTGGCCGAGGTCCAGCGCACGCTGGCCGTTGCCGGACTGCCACAAGAGCTCTGGGGCCATACCGTCGCGTCTCTGTCAGTCGGCGAGCGGTTGTGGCTGCGGGTTGCAGAAGCGCTGATCGCGCGAGCGGATCTCCTGGTTCTTGACGAACCTACGTCACATCTCGACATCCAGAAGCGGGCGCAACTGGCCGCAATGCTGCAGGAACTCGACCGGCCATATATCGTCGTGTCACACGACCGGCACTTCCTGGACCTGGTCTGTACGCAGGTCCTCGAGTTGACACACGGACACGGACGACTGTACGCTGGAGGCTATACGCAATACGTCGCCACCATGCGCGCGCAAGAGGAACATGACCGCGACGTCTACACAGTTCAGACACGCAAGGTCCGGCAGCTGAAACAGGCTATTGGCGATCTCCGACAACACGCAGACAGCATCGACATGGCCGCGCATCGAGGAAGAGCTGTGTCACACTACAGCCATATGGCCGCCAGGATGCAAAAGAGGGCCAACAGCATACGGACCAAGCTCGAGCGATCATTGGATGCGGCAACCAGTGCAAAACCGTTCGTCGAGAAGGTGAGGGACTACACCCTCGAAGGCTCCGTCCGCGGCGGCATCCTGGTGTCGCTGGTGCGTGTCACTGCTTCGGCAGGGGATCGTATGCTGTTCCACGATCTATCACTGACAGTCCGTGGCGGTGAACACTGGTGTCTGCTTGGGCCTAACGGCGCAGGCAAGTCCACACTGCTGCAGATCATGATGGGGCAACGGCAGCCAAACGGCGGAGACGTGATGCTGTCGCCATCGGTCAGAGTCGGATTCGTGCCTCAGCAGATTGTGCTGGACCACGGCGAGGACCTTCCCATAGACCTCGTGCGCGAGGCAAGCAGTGTAAGCAGTGAGGATGCACGCATCCTTCTCGGGACACTGGGCATCGAAGACGAACAGGTTTTCCAGCCGGTTGGGCTCCTGTCCGCAGGACAGCAGAAACGAGTCTTCATTGCCCGCCTCGTCGCCGCAAAGCCTGACCTCCTGATCATCGACGAACTCGAAGGGAACCTGGCCATCGACGCCGTGACACTGCTGGAGCAGGCACTGTCACAGTTCACCGGTGCGCTGGTGATGGTCACACACGACGTTTCACTTGCCCGGGCTGTCGGTCAACAATTCCTCTCCCTGGATGGCACGGGCGGTTGGTCGCAGGAGAATCTCTTCGACGGCAGCGATTCCTGAACTCCTGGGCCTGCATAGAAGAAGCCCCGCCATCCGGCGGGGCTGTGATTCTACAAACGCTAGTTTCGGACTATTTGGTGTGACTAGGCTTCGACGACGATGGTCGACGGCTTGATGGTCACGCCCTTTCCAAGTGAGTCGCCGACCGGACAACGGCTCTCGATAAACTTCTGAAAGGCTTCCACCTTGTCCTGGGGCGCATCCGTTTTGATATGCATGGTGAAGCGTACTTCCTGGTACCCCGGACGCACGTTCGGATCGCCCTTGAGGAACCCGTCAGTGTCCAGATCGCCTTCGAGCTCTACCCAGAATTCCTTGAGGTCAATCCCCTGAGACTTCGCAAACGCGGCGGCGACAATAGTCTGGCAGGAACCCAGCGCCGCGAGCAATCCCTCCACAGGGTTCATGCCTGTGTCGGTACCTCCAAGAGACGGCGGTTCGTCCATGATGATCTTGAAGCCACGAGACTCGCTTTCGACGGCGAGGCCGCCGGGCAGCTTGCGTGTTACATTCTTGAACGTTGAAATTGCCATGTTGTTGCCTCCATTTTCTAATGAGACCGAAGGAGTTTCTTGTCTCGACGGTAGTATAGCTATATGGCTTGACAACTTCCACCGGGAGTGAGCTTGGAATCATTCACAGATTTGGCCCATGAACGTTGGTAATGGTGTTCCACACACAACCTTCGTTGACAATGTTCCGTTCGAACCCATACTATCTTGTCTTGCAGGTCTGTGCACAGGGAAACAGACGACCGGAGAAGTCCGATCGAACGCTCACTGTCGATGTCTCAAAGCATGGGTCCAATAGCACTCGCCACACCCGTGCGGCGACATCCAACATATGAAAGAGCCGCCTGCTGACTGTCTGAGAGCGTCATCCTGTCGAGCGCCGGCACAAGGAGCTCACGTGAC
>JAPLGI010000021.1 GCA_026390245.1 Caldisericota bacterium | reverse complement strand
CCACCAGGTGAAGCCAAACAGCAGTGTCATGATGATGATGCGCGGCCGCGCGACGTGGGCCGTTGCCGGCAGGTGCAGGCTGATGCGAAGTTCACTGGCGTGAAGGATCAGCAGAAGCGCGAGGACACTCCATCCCACCGCCGGGCGACCGGCCATTGTGCTCGCAATGACAATCCCTGCGAAGAGCAGCAGTGTCAGGACGCGGCACAGCACCCAGAACCATCGATACGTTGTCATGGCTCAGCTCAGCTCATGAACGTGGCCAGTACGTTGCGCCCTTCCTGTGCCACCAGCTGCCGGATCTCTGCAGGAGTGAGAGGAGGAAACGGCCAGGGGATGACGTCCATCGCTTGCTCGGATGCGGTCAGGGGGCGTGGTTCAACGATATGGTCGTCGGCTTGCAGCGGTACGTCGAGGCGGATGCCCTGCCTGAGCAGGCGTCTTCTGTTCTCGCATTCCTGTAGTGTAGCGGCCAGGAGGGGCAGCAGGTTCCGGTTGCGCGGCGACATGATTCTGCACCAGGTTCCGGTCAGGCGATGAAGCGCCATGTGGGGAGCGTTGGGGAATGGCATGCAGCCGGCAACTCGCTCTCCGCGCCGGGCGGGAACACAGGCAGCGCAGTTGCCTACCACAAGGTGCTTTCCCGGCATCTGCTGGATCTCCTCGGTGGTGCAGGCTCTGCCGTCCCGATCGAACCAAACGCGTGTCCCCTCGACGACCGTGCCGGCACCAATGATGACCGTCAGTGAGAAGTCGCGGCGCAGTCCCTCGAAGCGCAGCATATCGAAGGCGAACCGCGTCGTGGCCAGGCACCCTCCCCGGCACGCCTGCTCCATGTGCAGAACAAGGTCCGGCGTGACATCTGTCATGCGTGCGATGCGGGGAGCACTTCGCATCTCGTGACCGACCAGCGCGCGTACGTTGGGAAACAAGGCGTGGAACGAATCCGACATCAGGGAGGCGTCAGCAGGGGTGAAGGGAGTCACGGTTGGCTTGCCAATGACCTCCACCGACGGGTCGCCGAACCCCATCTCGTCAGCGATGCGGATGAGGTCGATACTCATGGGGTCGAACCCCATCATGCCCGTGGCTATACGGTCGACTTCGACGGTGTTGTCGCCGCTCACAATAACCCTGCCGTCGACTGGTTCGACCGGCGCAGGACAGTTGCCCTCGGCGCCGACGATCCCGTCGACGACCACGAGGTCAGGCTTGAACAGGTACAGCATGTCCACCAGCTTCTGGTCGATCGCCCAGTTGTGGTTGCGCTGTCTGAGGTTGTAGGGGATCGTGCCCATAGCGTTCTTGAACCCAAGGGTGACGCCGGTATAAAGGTTGGTCTTCATCTTCGGGAGCGACACGTAGAACGCGTCTCCGGTGACGGCGCCGCTCATGATGCGGGGGATGCAGATCTCCTTCTGGACGCGCGCATGAGGCAAGATATAGCGGTCGACCGGCTGTTCCTCCAGCGCCACCAGGCCAACGCCGCGATGGCGCGCCAGACGGTCGATGCCTGCGACCCTGAACGAGCCGCGTGTCGGGGCACCGCGTCCGGACGACTCGACGATCGTGATGTCCCCCGTGAACTGCAAGAACCACTGGACAACGGCGTCAAGAACGCGCGGGTCGGTACTCTCGGGGTGGTCGCGCTCGACCAGCCCCATGTCGTGATACACGGTCACCAGGTTCGGCTTGAGCAGGACGTGACGGGTTCGCACCCTGTCCGAGAAATGGGAGTGCTCGTCCAATGCGGACAGGTTGTCGAAGACGGTCGTCCGGATCGCCCGCACGTCTGCCCGTCTTTCCCACGGCTCCGTCCCATAGGCACGGGGCAAAGCGACGTAGTCATGACGGTAGTCCATATCCGGCGCGTGCGAGATGACAACAGTGCTGTGCTTACCCACCATGCTCCGCTACTTCATTGTGATGGCGCCCACCGGGCAGGAGTCCGCACAGAGGCCACAGCCTATGCACCGGTCGGGCAAGGTGAGGACCGGTCGGGCGTGGGGGTCCCGCGAGTCGGGTGGTCCAAGGCCGAGGCAACTGACAGGACATGCCTGGATACAGGCGATGCACGATACGCAGAAGGCAAAGTCAACCTCAGGCCGCGGCCAGCTCGCACGCTTGAGATGAGAGCAGGTCGATCCCGTTGCGTCCTGGATTGCAGAGGCAGGACAGACCCTTCCGCACGCGCCGCACTCGATACAGACCGCGGCATCGATCACGTATATCGAGTGCAGGTGTCCTTCGATGGCGGCAACAGGACAGATACGTGCGCACAGGCTGCACCCGATGCACTTCTCATTGATACAGTAGGCCATGTCTGCTCCTAGACTGATGCCGGGACGTCGCCGACAGCAGTATCCGGCTGGATGCCCAGTTGCTGCAGTGTCTGAGCGGTGGGAGTGCCTGTGCCCGGGTCCCACCCCATACGTCCCCAGTAGTCGTGCATCAGCGCCACGAGTGGTACGGACCTTCCACGGTTGGCGCCGTGCTCAAGAGGCGGGTGACCGGCTGCCCGCGAACTGATGGCCAGAGAGCTCGCGTCGATGCCTTCACGCACATTGAACAGCTGCCGGATGGTCTGGATCCGCCGCCCAGTCTCCATGTACTCCTCTGGCGTCATATGCCAGCCAGTCGCCGCATTCAGCCACTCGAACACGGGAATGTGGTCGACCCCCATCATGGCTCCAAACATGCACAGTCCGACTCCGTTGAAGAGCTGGGTGAAGCAGCTGTTGGCGACTCCTATTGCAGCCTGTGTGGCATCAGCGCGGTATTTGCCCGCTTTCGTCGACACTGGGAGTGGCGTTGGCAAGCCAGGAACGCGTGTCCACAGGTGATACATGTCGTAGTATACCTGGCATCCGGTCGTGTGGCGCCCCGGGGTCGGTTCTACGCTCGCATGCAGGGCGTATCCCGGGTCCAGACGCGGGTCGTGCATGGCAATCTCCTGCCCACCCGCCTGAATCGCAAAGGATTCTGAATCGTGCCCGAAGTGGCGTGCAGCGCGCAGGGAACCATCCGCCAGCAGTGCACCGATGCCCTCACGGGCGATCATCAGCTCTACGAGACGCCGGACGACGGCCGGATCGCCCCAGTGCAGTGCAAGCCCGTCGGTGTCAGCGGGTGTTATGACACCCTTCTCCCACGCTTCCATGGCCCACGCGATGGTACCGCCGGCGGAGATCGTGTCCATGCCGGCCCTGTTCAGTTGGTCGTTGACTGCGTAGATGGTGTCCAGGTCGTTGCACATGAGCAAAGCACTGAAGGCGCCGATCGTCTCGTATTCCGGCCTGTGCGTTTCCCTGCCCTGCCACTCACATACACCACCGCAGCCGAGAGGGCAGGAGTAGCAGTGGTACTTGCGCTGTTCGCGTGCCAGGACACGGTCCGGATCGATTGCGTCGGACAGCTGCCTGTGGTAGTCTCTCTCGCTGCCGGACCAGTTGCGTACGGGCGTGTCGCCCCATTCGACGGATGCCTGGTCCATACCGCAGGTACCCCACTTACGAAAGATAGGGACAGACAGGCGGCCATCCATGCGGACAGTGGCAGGGAGGTGCCGCAGGAGTGCTCCCAGCAGCGGCATGACGCGTCCTGACGGCAAGGGGATGCCGTGCGTGGCGATGTGGGCGCACGGGAGGCTCAGGCGCATCATCTCCTGGGGACTCTCGCTCCCCATTGGTCGCGAGCCTGCCAGCACAACAGCCTTGAGCTTCTTGGATCCCATGACTGCTCCCAGCCCCGAGCGGGCAGCCATGCGACCACCATCGTTGCTGATCCCTGCAATCAGCGAAAGCCGTTCGCCGGCAGGTCCGATGCATGCGACGGACGGTTCGCGGCCTCCTCCCGACTTCTTCAACAGTTCTTCAGTCTCGATCGTGTCCTTGCCCCACAGGTCGGCCGCGCCGCGCAGCTGCGGGCCATGATTGTCCACATAGAGATAGACCGGATGGTCGCTGGCGCCTGAAACAAAGATGCCATCATAGCCGCATTGCTTGATGGCCGGGGACAGTGTTCCACCGCAGTTGGCATCACCCCAGGTGCCCGTCAGTGGTGATTTGGCGGCCGCCATCCATCGTCCGGTGAACAGGCTTCCCGAGCCAGTCAGGAGGCCCGACACAAAGGCCAGGATGTTGTCGGGACCGAGAGGGTCGGTGCCTGCCGGGATGTGCTGGTACAGAAGCGACGCGGCAAGGCCGAGTCCACTCAGGTACATTCGGTAGAAAGACTCGGGCAGCTCCTCGGTGGCAAAGGTACCCGTCGTCAGATTGACCCACAGAATACGACCACAATATGGTTTCACGTACTTGTCCTCCCCGTTCTGCAGTATGTTTTCGCTCGCTGACCAGCCCCGGTTCTGCGACCAGGACCGCCGTCAGTACTACTGGGGTGTCAGGACTGACAGGAGCACGATGGCAGCTGCCTCGATGATGCCCGTCAGAGAAAGTGTGACAAGGGCCACGTTGAGGGAACGCCAGTGGTCGCGCCGATAGGCAATCAGAATGAGGACGGCGAACAGCACAGTCTGGGCGATCAGGAACATCTCGACCAGCCACAACGGGTTGCGCCACGGAAGGGCTCCCGTATCGCGCACCCAGACGAACAATGCATAGAGTCCGATGCCAAGAACACCATTTAGAGTCGAGACGAACAGGGCTGTGGTGAAGGATGGCACCTTGGTGCGGCACCACCGCGATGCCAGCCAGAGCGTGAGCGCCATGAACAGAGTGTCCGCCACACGCGCTGGTACGGTCATGAGCCAGGTATCGGAGAGCAGCCAGGAGAGCAGCATGGCAGTGTCGCCCGGGTCGCTATCTTCCGAAGAGACTCATCAACATGGCCGCAAGGATGAACACGACCCAGATGATGACACCAACCAATGCCACTCTCTTCTGCGCCTCGGTCTGCCTGGTATTTCCATGCCGACCGGCCCACGAGACCTGCGATGATGTGCGGCCCTGGAGGCTGGCGCCCTGGCTTGGAGTCCGCTGTCCCATTGAGTTCGACAGCAATTGCAGGAACGCGGGAAGTGGTGCCTCAGCCTGCTGATATCTGTTGTTGGTTCCCGTCTGCATGTCGCCCGGATCGGCCTGGTTTGGCGTGATCTTGTGTGCGATGATGAATGCAATCTCCTCGCTGGTCCGCGGTGGTGCTGCATAGTCGACGACCGCACTGTAGTTGGCTGACTGGTCACGGTCGTATCTCGAATAGATAGGTCCTCGTTCCTTGTTGAGTTCCACAGCTGTCATCTCCTTTGTCACGTCCGTCCATCGACCCCGTAGCGATTCTGCTTTCCTATTCTAGCACGTTGTCGACTTTGCGTCACTTCATCCGGCGCCCCGCTGACCCTGTCTGGTCAGTCCTGGTGACGCTCCGCCAAGTATCGTCCAAGTTCAGCGGCATCCCGGGACGTGAACGGACCGACGTCTGCATTTGGGACACCATAGTACGTGGTGAGTGTGGCTGCTGCCAAGTGGTCGAGGGGTGCGGGCCATGCTGCGTAAGCGGCTGCGGGTACGCGCTGCTGAGCGTTGTCTGCCGCGGCCAGCAGGTCCAGCAGGTTGAGGCGAAACATGGTCATGGGCCCGGCATACGACAGCATGAGGTCGGCGGGAACGAGCCACCGCAGGGCGTCGTCCAGCCTGAGGACCTGCTCGGGCATCGTCCCAGCCGGGCGGCGTGCCAGGCGGTCACGCAGGACAGCCATTACCCCGAAGACGAGACCTGTCAACAGCAAACTGCCGACGAGTGCGATGGCACTCTGCAAGCGAGGGGCCATGTCTGCTGTTCCAGGCAGCAGGCCCACTCCATGGAGGATGCCAAGGTACAGCAGGATGCCATAGGCCGCGGCCCCGGCGATCTGGGTTGGGTCGACTACCGCGGGCCTTCCCTGCAGCCGCGCCGTGGAAGGCTTCAGCCTGGCCTCTGTCGGTCGTGGGGTACGGTCGCCCTGAACAACATTCGGCTCCTGGTTCATGGTCTCTCTCTCCGTCACCATCTCAGGATTTGGAAGCCCCTATCTCTTGGCTGCCCGCCAGAGCGTGGCGATGCGTTCCTCCTCTTCGGGAGTCAGCTTGTAGTTGGTGAGGTGTGGCGACTGGATGACGTGCATGTTCCACAAGTCCCTATCCTGCAACAGGACTGTCCGCGTCAGGCATCCTTCTTCAGGGGTCAGGCGGAC
>JAPLGI010000117.1 GCA_026390245.1 Caldisericota bacterium | reverse complement strand
CTGTGACTTCATCTGCACGACCGCGTGTCGCAGGTGCTTGGCGACTGTGGTGAGGTCGCTTGTCCTCAGCACGAGCGGGACCATGACTGCCGTGTACGTCGTGATGAGAGCAGCGAGATAGAACAGAGGCCTGGTACCAAGAATCAACCAGGACACCGTTGCAAGCGATGATATGAGCATTGCGCGCCAAGCCACGCGGAAGACTCGTCTCACGCTGCCCTCACGGTGCTACATCCTGTCTCACGAAGCCTTGGAATTGTGTCATGCCAGGACCACCTCTTTGCCGGCCACCCGTTTGCTGCAATTCATAGATATTCTATGGCCAAAGGGTTGAATTGCAATCCTGGAGCGGTGCAAGAGGATGCCACAGGGTCGCGGGGCCAGGATACGGTGGTGTGTTGTTGTCGCGGACTGCTTTTTCTGGTAAACTCTATACGAGAATCTGCGGAGGTGAATGACAATATACGAGAATCTGCGGAGGTGAATGACAAATGATACAAGTTGTCATGGACACGACGACAGGAATGACCAGGCAGGAGTTTGAGCAGTCCGGCATAGCGATGGTCCCCCTCTACGTCAGGGACGGCGACAAGCTGTACCGGGAACAGGTGGACATCTTTCCTGATGAGTTCTACCGGAAAGAGAGGGCGGGGCTCATCTATGAAACCGCCCAGACGAACCCCGCGGACCTTGTCTCCGTGTTCAAGCCCATGATGGAGGCAGGCGACGAAGTCGTCTGCGTTCTCATCTCGAGTGCCATCTCGGGTTCAGTGAACGCGGCGCATGTGGCTGCCCAGATGCTCGGAGCTGAAGACAGGATCACCATCGTGGACTCTCTGGAGTCTGGCTATGGTGAGGCCTATCTTGGTCATACGGCAAAGAAGATGGCTGATGCCGGCGAGAGTCGCGTAGAAATTGTCCGGGCTCTGGCTGACATTCGCAGCAGAACACGGACATACTTCATCATGGAGTCGCTCAAGTGGCTGTTCCATGGCGGTCGCCTGACTGGGGCGCAATACTTCGTCGGATCGGTCATCAAGTTGAACCCGATTGTCTGGTTTGACGAAGCGGGACGCATGACGTCCTATGACAAGACGAGGACCATCAAGGTCGCCAAGGACCACATGCGCCAGCTTGTCGGCGATTGCGGCAAGAACGGAGTCGAGGCGGCGACCCTGCATTGGCCGGACAATCTGGACGAGGCGCAGGGGTTCCACGCCGAGATGGAGGAAATCCTCCAGGCTCCTGTGTCCTATACCAAGCTGTCGTGCGTGCTGGGCGTGCACACTGGCCCCGACCTTCTTGGGCCGTGCGTCATCATGAGGGCTTGACCAGAGAGCCTCCAGGCCATCCCGCGACGGCTGTCTGTATGCTGTCGTGAAACACGGCGAAGCGTTCGCAGGAGACACACCCGAAACTGGTGACAGGCGGCTCGCACAGGGCCGCTGAAAGGAGCGGAATGGTCAGAGTTGTTATGGATTCGACATGCGGCATGACGATCGAGGAGTTCGAGAAAGCGGGCATTGTCATGGCACCTCTCTACGTACGTGAAGGAGAAACGCTGTATCGTGACGGCGTCGATATCAAGCCGGCCGAGTTCTACAGGAAGGAGCGCGAGGGTGTCATTTTTGAGAGCGCGCAGACCAATCCCGACGACCTGGTGCGTATCTTCGGGCCGATCCTGGAGGCTGGGGACGACGTTGTGTGTGTCATGATCTCAGGCGCTATTTCAGGGTCCGTCAATGCGGCTCATGTAGCCGCTCAGACCCTGGGGGCGGAGGATCGGATCTCGATCGTGGACTCCCGACAGAGCGGCTACTGCCAGCTCGAAATGGGCAGGCTGGCCAAGAGCATGGCAGATGAGGGCAAGAGCCGCGTGCAGATTGTCGAGGCGCTGGGAGAACTGCGGGACCGCACGTGGGTCTACTTCATCATGGAATCCCTCCACTGGCTGTACAAGGGCGGCCGCCTCACGGGAGCCCAGGCCCTCATCGGGACAATCATCCAGCTGAAGCCGATTGTCTGGTTCGACGACATCGGCCGCATGGTGACGCACGACAAGATCCGCACGCTCAAGGCGGGCAAGGAACGGCTCAAGGAGTTGGTCCTGGAAATGGCCTCCTATGGCGTGGTTTCGGCCGGGCTGCACTGGGCCGACAACTGGGATGAAGCCAGGGAGTTCGGAGACTGGATGGAATCGGTGCTTCACGTGCCGGTCGAGTACAACAGGGTCTCCTGCGTGGTCGGCTGTCACGTGGGCCCGACGGTGCTGGGACCCGTCGTCGTCATGAAGGAGAAGCCACCGGCGAAGAATCGCGCAGACTGAGCAGGACGCCGAGAAGGACGATGGCTCCGCCTGCCAGCTGTATTGCTGTCACCGTTTCGTGCAGGACGACCCAGGAGGTCACCACACCGAAGACCGGGACAAGGTTGAGGATATTGACCGCCTGGGTCGATGCCATTCTGGCGACCCCGTAATTGTACAGGGAGTACCCTCCGACCGAACAGAAGACTGCCAGATAGATGACGGCCCAGACACCTCCGGCGGGGACTGGGAAGACCGGCCGCTCGAACATCCCCACCAGGGGAAGCAGGACGACACTGCCAAACAGCATTTGGAACATCGCAGTTCTGGTGGCCGAGCTGTTCGTGGACAGGGTCTTGACCAGAATACTGTAGAAGGCCCAGCAGATGCCGGAGAGGATGATGAGTCCATCTCCGAGCAGGCGCTTCCCTGCCAGCACCCCTCCCAGCGTGCGTGGGTCGATGATCAGGACGACGCCGGCGACAGACAGCAAAATACCTCCGACGGCAACGCGGGAGAACCTCTTGTGGTAGACCAGACGCTCCACCAGGAGTGACAGGACGGGAAAGACACCCATCATGAGTGAGATCTCGGATGCCGTCGACAGGGCAAGACCTACATTCTCGAAGATGTGGTTCAGAGCGTACCCCAGCACTCCTCCCAGCATCATGCCGCCGAATGTCCGGCGGTCCAGACGAAGGTCTTCGTGACGAGCAACCAGCCAGACAAGCAGGATGGCACTCGCGAGCACGAAGCGTATCCATGCGAGTGAAAGCGGAGGGATCGAGCGAAGCGCCAGCTTGGAGACAGTGAAGGAAGTTCCCCAGACAAACGCAGCTGCTACGACGGACGCTATGCTGCTGGTTCGGCTTGTAGACATGATGCACGATGGTAGCCCTTCCCACGGCTCTTGTCAAATTCACAGCCTCCCAGCCCGGGCAAGCCCTGCCATGCAGCAGAAGAGAACGCCCTGGAGCATCGTGTCCAGGGCGTATGAACTCGGGAAATCAAGCGCGGGATATCGTCGCTACTGCTCCCGGTCCTGCAGCTTGTAGTCGCGTATTTTGTTGAACAGCGATTTGCGGGAGATGCCGAGGATCTGGGCGGCCCTGGTCTTGTTGCCTCCGGATTCGCGCAGCGCTTTGCGAATCATGTCGATCTCCATTTGCTGGATCGCGTCGGACAGGCGGAGCCCGCCGTTGCCGTCCGTTGCGGCGACCGCCGGCTGAACGGGTTGTGCCACCGGTGGCTGGCCCTCAGGTACCGGTGGTTCGTCATGCCGGTGCAGGATCGGCTGAGACGTGAGTTCCACCGTCTCGGGAAGGAGTACGTGTGCCTGAGAGATGATGACTGCCCGGGCAATGACGTTTTCCAGTTCCCGGACATTTCCCGGCCACTCGTACGCAGTAAGGCGCTCCAGGGTCTGGTCTGCAATCTCAGTAACGTCCCGCCCGTACTTGGCCGCATACTTCCTGAGGAAGTGGCGCGCGAGCAGGACAGTGTCTCCACGCCGGTCGCGCAGCGGAGGAAGTCGCAGCGTGATGACGTTGAGCCGGTAGAACAGGTCCTCGCGGAACTTGCGTTCTGACACCAGTCGGGTCAAGTCCTGGTTCGTGGCTGCAATAACTCGTGCCGACGACGTCAGGTGTTCCCTGCCACCGACACGCTCGAAGCCTCCATCCTGCAGGACTCGCAGAAGTTTGGCCTGAAGCGGCAGCGACATGTCGCCAATCTCATCAAGAAAGACCGTTCCACTCGACGCCTGCTCGAACTTGCCAATATGCATGTCGAAGGCATCCGTGAAGGCTCCTTTTTCATGGCCGAACAACTCGCTCTCAAGAAGGTTCTCCGGGATAGCCGCGCAATTGACGACGATGAATGCTCTGTCCTTCCGATGGCTGTTATTGTGAACCGCCTTGGCCACCAGTTCCTTGCCCGTGCCCGATTCGCCAAGCACAAGAACCGTCGCGTCCGAGCTGGCAACCTTGCCGATCTGCTTGTAGACCTCCTGCATCAGTGGGCTCTGGCCGACCAGCTCATCGCCGTTGATGACGGGAAGGTCGCTGGGACGGGTCCGTCCGGAGAGACATGACAGTTCGCGCAATTCGAGAGCCCTCTTCACCTTGATCTTGACCTCGTCGATGTCAAATGGCTTGGTCAGGTAATCATAGGCGCCGGACTTCATGGCAGAGATGGCGATGTCCGACGAACCGAAGGCCGTCAGGAAAATGACCGGAAGATCAGGCTGGGACTCCTTGATCTTTAGAAAAGCATCCATACCGCTCATGACAGGCATCTTGACGTCCATCAGGACAGTGTCGGGACTCAATGCCCTGACCTTCTCGACTGCTTCCTGGCCGTTCTTGGCGACGTTGACGCGATAGCCCTCGTCCTCAAGTGACTCGCGGAGCAGTTCGCGTATATTCTCTTCGTCGTCCACAACCAGAATGAGCTTGCTTTGTGTTTTCATAGGCAATGAGACAGTTTACCGGTTTCGAAGTCCGAGTCAAACATCGGGATTGATGATTCGCTGCATGTTGACAGTGAACGTGGTACCTGCTCCCTCCGTGCTCAGATAGGTGATGACCCCATTGTGAAAGGACGCGATCTTCTGAGAAATGGGAAGGCCGAGTCCAGTGCCATGCTCCTTGGTCGTGAAGAAAGGAGTGAACATCTTGGGCTTGTCCTCGTCCCTGATGCCGGAACCAGCATCGCGTACCTCGACAATGACACGGTCCGCTTCCGTCCTTGCCGCAACAGTGACGGTTCCGCCGCCCTTGTCCTGCATCGACTGTATGGCGTTCTGGAGAAGGTTCATGAACATCTGTTCTGTCTGGCGTGCGTCCCAGGTGACCAGGACCTGTGGTACCTGGAGGTCGAGCGTCGCGTGACCGTCCTCAAACTGCTGGGCCATGAGCTCTCCCATCGATTCGAAGAAGCCGTGCAGATCGAACTCGATTGGCTGGGGTGGCGCCGGGCGCCCAAAAGTGAGAAGGTCCTTGACCAGCGTCTCCAGACGATCGGCCTCGCTCCGAATCGGGACGATATACTTGGCTTCGGGACGGCCCTGCAGCTTCTTTTCGAGAAGGCTTGCATATCCCTTGATACTCGTCAGCGGATTGCGTACCTCATGGGCGATGCCGGTCGTGAAGATGCCGAGTGTCTTGAGAGCTTCGGTCTGTCTTGCTTCTTCGATGCTCCGCTTGAGCGAATGTGCCAGGTCGGCGACGGCGCGCGAGATCTCGCCCAATTCCCCTCCACCACGTGGCACGCGGGTATCCAGGTTGGTCTTGAGTCGAACGACGCTGCGGCGCAGGGACAGCAGCCGTATCAGGAAGAACGTCAGCAGGAAGATGGTCGCCGCACCGCTCAGTGCGATGGAAATGGTCGAAGTCTTGAAGGCTTCGAAACGAACGCGCTGCAGGGGAGCCAGGACCTGAGGCATGTCTCTGTCGACGACCAGATAGCCGATCGTGTCAGTGCCTGTCTTCAGGGGAAGCGCGACGGTCAGTTTGGGAAGCGGGTTGCGCGATGCGTCGGCCAGGTAGACGAGGCTGGGCGTGAAGAGGCTGACCTGGTACCCAATGCTGACACGTGGGAAGTTGTCCTTGAACACGGTGATGTAGTCATTGTACGACTTGGAGAGGAAGACGCTCATCAACTCGTCCTGCTTGCTCTGGCTCAGCTTGTCGAACTTGTAGCTTGCGGACAATTCGCGGTACATTCGGTTCCAGCGCTCGACAGCCTGTGACCCGATGGCCTGAAGCGTCTCGCTTTCCTTGGTGACGAGTTCGTCCTGAAACTCGACAATGAGGCGGTTGCTCAGAATCGCCATCGAGACGCCCACGATGAGCAGGGCGGTCACGATAATCTGGAAGGTCAGCGACTTGAAGACTCGACCCAATTGGTCCTCCCGGAGTCAGGCAAGACTAGATCGACACTCGCTTCAGCAGTTCCACAAGCTCTGGCTTGAGAAGGTTGCGCCGGGTGACCGCTTCCAGCGTTTCCTGCAGGACGATGTGTCCATTGCGTGTTCCCGCGACGACGCCTGAGCGGCCTTCACTGAGAGCAAGGACTGCCGCTTCACCTGATGTGCTGGCAAGAATCCGGTCGAAGCGAGTTGGGCTCCCTCCTCGCTGGACGTAGCCGAGGACGGTAGCTCTGCATTCGACCGGCAGGTTGGCATTGATGTACTGCGACAGCTCCTCTGCATGTCCGGCACCCTCTGCCATGACGATAATGTGATGTTTCTTCTGTGCCATGACGTCGTCGTGCAGGCGCGTAATGAGTTTGGGGATGCTGAAGGGCAACTCCGGAGTCAGGACGATATCAGCGCCCGTGGCAAGAGCCGCTTCGAGTGCAATGGATCCATTGTCTCTGCCCATCACCTCGACGACAAACACACGGTCATGAGACTCCGCCGCATCGCGAATACGGTCGATGGCGTCGATAGCAATGTTAACGGCGGTATCGAACCCGATAGTGTAGTCAAATCCGTACAGGTCGTTGTCGATGGTCGACGCGACCCCAACGACAGGAACACCCAGTTTGCCGAGCAGATAGCCACCGGTCTGAGAGCCATTGCCCCCGATGATGACCAAGCCATCCAGCTGGTTCTGCTGGACGACAAGAGCTGCCTGCCTGCGCCCCTCCTCGGTGCGGAACAGTTCACTGCGGGCACTCTTGAGCATCGTGCCGCCGAGTTCGAGGATGCCTGAGACGCTGCGCGAGTTGAGTTCTATCCAGGTATTGGAAACCAGTCCGTCGTAGCCGCGCTCGAACCCCAGCGTCTCGACTCCCATCGAAGCAGCCGTGCGTGCAACGGCGCGGATGGCCGCGTTCATGCCGCTGGCATCGCCGCCGCTCGTCAGAAGGCCAATGCGCTTCATGGCTACTTGGAGAAGACCTTCAGGAGGTCTATCCACTCCTGAGGGACTATCTTGAGGGTGCCGACCGCTTCAGTGAGGGGAATCGCGATCACCTCGGTACCGCGGAGAGCGGCCATCCTGCCGAATTCGCCGCTGTGGATCATCTCGATAGCTTTCACGCCGACGCGGGATCCCAGGATGCGGTCGAACAGGGTGGGACTGCCTCCGCGCTGGATATGCCCTATCGTAGCCGAACGGGTCGAGACCCCTGTCTTCTCTTCGAGGATCCTGGCCACTTCCGGTCCTACGCCCCTGTCCTGCAGAAGCATGTGGCCGAAGTCATCCAGTTCCTCGCTGGTGGCTCGTGTGACTTCTACCCCCTCGCTCACGACGATGAAGGCATACTTCTTGCGCTTGTACGCGGTCATGACCTGGTGCACCATCGTGTCCCAGTCAATGGGAACCTCGGGGATCAACGTGTAGTCTGCTCCCGAGCCGATGCCGGTGTAGAGGGCAACCCATCCGGCGTGCCTGCCCATGACTTCAAGAATGAGGATGCGCCGATGGGACTGCGCCGTATCTTTCAGCCTTCGCGAAGCATCGAGGGCAACGCTTACTGCAGAGTCGAATCCGAAGGTGAAGTCCGTTCCTGAAAGGTCATTATCCATGGTCTTCGGAACACCGACAACCCTGACTCCCAGTGCCGCAAGCTTGGCAGCCACCCCCAGCGTGTCGTCCCCGCCGATGGCGACAAGGGCATCAAGACCCATCGCAGCAATGCTGGCAATGGTCTGCTGGACGAGTGCAGGATCTTTGAAGGGATTGGTCCGCGAGGTCCCCAGAATCGTCCCGCCCCGGTCGATGATCTCGTCGACGCCAGCCAGATCCAGCGGTTCGGTCTCGCGTGAGAGCAATCCCTGCCAGCCCCCCACGATACCCACGCACTCGTCTCCGTAGTCGATCGCTCTGAAGACCGCACCCCGTATGGCCGGGTTGAGTCCGGGGCAATCCCCGCCGCCTGTCAGGATTCCGATTCTCATCTGTAAGTCGACCCCCATTCGTGCATACTGATGGTAGATGTGGTGCGCCTCTATTGTAGGATGGCGTAAGGATGAGTCAAGGAGACGTCGTCACGCGGGAACCTTGTGGCCGGGTGCCGGTCGAAGAGGCACGTCAGTATGCTCGGGAGGTGGCTTTGAACCGTAGATGGGTCGTTCTGGTTCTGATTGTCTTCACTGTTGCAGGCTGCGGAACCCGGAGCGCGTGGCCGGGTGTGGAAAAGGTTGTGTCTGAAGTCGATGCACAGCGCACCTACGATGCCGTCGTCGAGCTTGCCTCACCGGCCTATGCCGGTCGCCGCACCGGAACGCCCGGAGAGTCGCAAGCCGCGGCATGGATCGCTTCACAGTTCAAGCAGATCGGCCTGCGAGAGTCTCCCGCGTTCAAGGAGTATCTTTCCACCTACAAGACGCCCCTGTACATAGTCAACTCGTTCACGGGCATCAAGGCCAGCGGGACGCGGGGTGAGTCGTTCCTCGGCGACCGTGGCATGGCGATGCCATACGCTGGCAGTGGGAGCGTTGAGGCCGATGCCGTTCTTGCGGGGTTTGGGGTACAGATGACGGGCTATGACGAATACGCGGGCCTGGACGTTGTGGGCAAGGTGGTGGTCCTGCTCCGCTACAGCGCTCCGACGCGCTCCGTGCCCGAATCGCAGACGTATCTGGCAGCCAAGGTCGGAAGTGCTGGTGCACATGGCGCCGCCGGCGTCCTCATCCTTGATGTGCCTTCGGCGCCCAATCCTTTCGACATGCACGGTCAGTTCGTGTCAGCTCTTCCCGACGCACCGGTGTCGGCTCTCGTATCCCTTGCCGGAGCGCGTTCTCTGTTCTGGGCTGCAGGGCTGTCGTTCGACGATCTGGTGGCACAGGCTTGGGCCGGTCAGATTGTCTCGCGCGACCTTAACCTGAAGGTGAGTCTTGGGATCACGGCATCGTGGACACCGGATGCGACTGCGTTCAACGTGGCCGGTCTGCTCCCTGGGAAGGACGATACGCGGCCAATCATGGTTTGCGCACACTTCGACCACCTGGGCACCGACCGCTCCGGCGTGATGTACCCCGGAGCCGACGACGATGCTTCGGGTGTCGCCGTCATGCTGGAGGTGGCGCGCTCGATCGTCTCACTGGGCGCCACCCCTCCTGTATCGATCTGGTTTGTAGCCTTCAGCGGGGAAGAAGAAGGACTTCTCGGTTCCACAGCATTCGTGAAGGCGGACCCCGAATTGGCTCAATCGCTGTCCGCCGTGCTGGACCTGGACATGATGCGGTCGACGTCGGGCCTCGGCGCAGCCGTCGATCCATCCAGCCAGGCGATCATGACTGCTGTCTCCGCTGCAATTCAGGAGGGTGCGTCACTCGCGATCATCCCCTGGACCGGAGGCTCGGACCACGAGACCTTCAGCAGGCTGGGCGTTCCCAGCTGCATGTTCGCGGGACACGGAAGAGAAGCTTCATGGTACCACTCCCCGACCGACACGGCAGAGGATTTCCCCGCCGCAGTGCTCGGCACAGCTGCACGTGACGTGCTTCGGGTCGTGTGGAGACTTATGGGAAGCCTGTGACATGTGGACCCACGGGCTGAAGGCCTGATTCTGTTCACAATATCTTCACTCTTCTCGTTCCGGGGACTTGACAAGATAGAGGTCAGTACTACGATATTATCGTCCGAATAGTGTAAGACGTCAGAGAATAATGAGACATGAGGTAGAAACAAGACATCGAGCAAGACTGAGACGTCATGGAAGATTCGGACGGTAATTTGCAGTGGAGGTGCCCAATGGAACCGAGAGCGATGTTACGAATGGGCGAGCTGGACCGCAGTGTTGTGTTGAACAGTGTTCTTCGCCTGCCCCGCTAGGGCGGCGGCGTGACGGAGTGCGAGGAGGTCCTTATGAAGATCATGAAGCGAGCAGTCAGTGGTACCAAGATGACTCCTGTCGAAATGTGGGCTTTTGAACGGTTGACCAGGTTCCCGCGCTAAGGGGGGAACGTGCCCGCGTCGAAGAAGGATCTCGAATCGAAGAAGGACTTGGAGCGCGCGGTGATCGACGACCTCGGGTCGACGGTCACCGCATCGACGTCCGAGGAGCAGAAGCTCGAGGCTCTTCGCATCAAGACGTTTTCCAGTGCTGTCAGGACCAGAATTCTGGTTGCCTTCAGTACGTTCGGCAGCGGCACAGGAGTCTCGGTGAAGCAGCTGTCCGCGAAGCTCGGCATGTCTCATGGCACCGTCTTCTATCATGTGAAGCAGCTTCAGAAGGGCCAATTCATCGAAGAAGCCGGGACGCGCGAGGTCAACGGCATCCTGGAGCGATTCTATCGATCTGTCCCGCGCCTCTTGCGGATCTCGCCGGAGGCCGCTGCCCGGATGGACATCCCCATCAATATGTACTTCGAAGAGCTCTATCAGCAGACGCGCAAGCCTGTCGGTCGACGAAGCCTCCTGAGTGAGGACATCTACGTGAACGACCGGGAGCGCTCTGAGTTCCTGCAGCGCTACGTCAAGCTCTGTGCCGAGTACAGCACTCCGGGCGAGGGCAAGATGCATCTTGCGGCTGCATCTATCACATATGAGGCCCGAGATGACCCAGACCACGTTCCCTGCACCGACAGCGAGGAGCCTCTTTCCGACAAGGCAACACAGGACCAGGAGACAGCCAGGCGCTGAGAAGACGACAGCTTGATGGCGCGCGAGCCGGCGATCTGGTGTCGGCTGGCAAGGCCGCCACTCGCGCCATCTCTCTCGGCACAACTCCATCCCTCCGGGACTTGGCGAAGAGCCCCGGAGGTCTTCATGTTCAGAAATCATCGTGGCTTTCACGCCGACGATATATATAATGTTTGGTAAGCCCCACCACAGTGGGGCGTGTATTTTGGGCAAGGAGACAAATGCCGATGGAGAATGTTCTGACAAGTCTCGGACTGGCGCTGCTGTTCGTGGTTCTCGGTGTTCCTCTGCTGTTCGGCAAGGTGAGGCGCAATGGCTTCTACGGCGCTCGCTTCCCGGCCACGATGGCGGATGACCGCGTCTGGGACGTCGTCAACCGGAAGTCGGGATTCCTGTTTGTCGCGGGTGGAGCAGTGGCCGGGATTGTCGATCTGCTTGCCGTCGCCGGGGTCGTCGCGCGGGATGTGGGGCTGTACGTTGCAGGAGCGCTGTTGATCTACATCCTCATCGCGGCTGTCTGGCTGTGGCGCTACTCTGAACGGGTCGCGCGGGATGTCGGCGTCACTGCGCAAGGCACGGAGGTCGGCAGAGCCACGCCGCTGCTGGTCGCGGTCAGCTGTTTCGCCATCGCCATCGTCGGGGTCCTGTCGGCGTTCTCCACGCCCAATCCCTGGCTTGGGTTTCGCGTTCCTGCGACCTTCGCTGACCCGGCGGTCTGGCATCAGGTCAACCTCAAGGCGGGACTGACCCTCGCCGTCTTGTCTGGCGTCTTTGGGTTCATGTTCCTTGGCCTGCGCGGCATGAGCGAAGGTGAGCGAAAGAGGCTGTTCTCGGGATTGTTCATCGGCTGGCTTGCCGCGATCATCCTCGTGGCGGTCGCCGGCACGTTGTTTGCAAACAGCCTCACACACTGAGAAGGAGACCACCATGCGCTTTGGGCTATCACTTACTGACGGTGCGTGGCTTACGGCCGTATTCTCTATTGGATTGCCGCTGCTCGTCTGTCTCGTGACGCTGTTCAGTGTGAAGAGGATCCCGCGGTCCCAGCGCATCGCCGCGTCTGTTCTCGTCGTCTGCGTGACCCTGTTCGTCAGTGCTCTGAGCGTATTCTTCCTGGTTGGCAATCTCCGCACCGGAGTCGTCGTGGGTAACCAGATGGTCGTCGAGACCCCTCCGTTTGCGTCGGTCAGCGTCGAGAGGGGTGATATCCTTCGGGCCTACAGGGTTACCGATCGAGCAAAGGAACCGGATCTGGCCATCGCCCTCAGAACGAACGGTACTGGCATGGGCTCGTATCTCACAGGAAGATTCAGGCTCGAGGACGGGCGCTCCGCCGTCCTGATGCTGTCTGGACCAGCATGTGTTGTGATCGAGCTGAAGGATGTGGTCCTGATGCTGGCACCTGACGACCTTGATGGGTT
>JAPLGI010000162.1 GCA_026390245.1 Caldisericota bacterium | reverse complement strand
GATTGAAACAGCGATCAGAAGGAACGCAGCCGTGACGACCAGCGAGATGAGCTGGAGGAGGATCGTCCAGCGGAACCAGCGTGGGTACGATACACTGGTAAGTCCCAGTCCGATCAGCAGGACGGCGTTCGTGGGGTACATGAGATTGCTGAAGCCGTCGCCAAAGCAGAATGCTGTGACCGCGACCTGCCGCGTGAGCCCGACGAGGTCGGCGAGCGGTGCAAGAAGTGGCATCATGAGGAACGCCTTGGCCGACGCCGAACCGATGAAGAAGTTCATCCCGAGCGTCACTGCATAAATGAGCAGGCTGGCCGCGGAAGGGGACGTCTTCGCAATACCGGTGGCAGCGCCGTGAAGGATCGTGTCCATGATCCCCGCTTCGGCGACGATGTGCTTGACACTCATGGCCATCAGGATGAGCAGGATGCCGGGGGCCATGCCGGCTAGACCCGAGGCGAAGGTCCTGAACGTGTCACGAGCGCCCAAGCCGGACATGAACCCGGCGCCCAGGCCGGCTGCCACGAAGGCGAGGCCGATGATGGGCAGGGAATACGTCTGGAGCATGGGGACCAGGGGTCCCAGCAGGACCACTGCGAGCATGACCGCTAGACACGAGACAGACCAGGTGACTGCGCGGCGAGGCATCACGAGGGTGAGGCTGTCGGACGACTGCTGGTAGTGCGCGCGAGCTGCCTGCTCCTCCGGCCATGGCCCGTTCGACGAGGCATCGCGCTCGATGCTGCGCGCATGCAGGATGACGAATGACGCCACGAGGACGTACATGACCGCAAAGACGATGATGCGAAACCATGCCCCGGAGAACAGGGGCAGTCCGGCGATGCCCTGGGCGACCCCAATGCTGAAGGGGTTGGCGATGGCAGCACTGAACCCGAAGCCGGTGGCAAGCAGGCTCATGCCGAGCCCTGTAAGCGAATCCCAGCCCATGGACCACGCCAGGGCGACGACGATGGGGATCAGTGGCACGGTCTCCTCGAAGATGCCCAGCAGAGCGCCCATGGCCATGAAGAAGAGGCAGACGACTGCAATCAGCACGTACCTCCGGGACCGGAACTTCGTCACGATCCGAGCGATGATCGTACGAATGACGCCTGCGTGGTCCAGGACGGCGAAACTGCCGCCCACAAGGAGGATGAAGAGGATGATGGTGACGACCATGACGGCGTCGCTGCTGCCAAGGACCTCCACCGGGGCGGTGAACCACCTCCAGATGGGGAGAGGGCGCGCCTGTGTCAGGCTGAATGAGGTGGGATCCAGGACCTCGCGCCCGTCCTGGACGGTGCGCTGATACTCTCCGGCCGGGACAAGGCGCGTCAGGACCCCCGCACCGACCATGAGGACAAGAAGGATGAGCGCCGCAGAAATGAACGCTCGCCTGCCAATGCGTGTGCCGGACCGCTCTTGCTCCATGATTCCTCCCCGATTTACACTGTGACGGGCCCCCGCTGCAGCGAGGGCCCGTCACGATCCCAAGTTGTTCCCCGAAGGACCTTGCGTTCGGTCCGTCAGATGGCTGCGACGATCAGTCCGGGCAGGCCCAGGTGGAGTGAGTGGGTGATGCGGCCGTTGGCATGCACGACCATGGCTCCTCCAAAGGTGCCTCCGTCAAAGTCCTTGTCTCCCAGCGAGTTCGTCATGAGTGTCGTGACGCCCAGCTTCTGGACGCGCTCAAGGTAGATGCGGCGCTCCTCGGTCTCCCATCGCTTCTGGTCGCACAGGCCGCTGTCAAAACGGCGCGCGAACGGCATGAGGAGATAGGCTGGATGCTGGTCCTGCACCTGCTCCGCCACAGTGTCGTTAAAGAGGTCGCCACAGATAGCAAACGCAAAGCGCCCGATCGGCGTATCGACGGCAGCGCATTCCGTTCCCTCGCGACAGAGTCTCGAGTCATGGACCTGGTCGTGCCACTGCGGATCGATGCGGCGGTACCTGAGGACCATGTCTCCGCTCGGGCCCACCAGGACAGCAGTGTCATACAGAGCCGCTCCATCCCGTTCGAGGATACCGAATGCGATGTGGACGCGGCAGGACCTGGCGAGCTCGGCGAAATGAGTCACAGCCGGGCCGGGCACGGGTTCGCCCAGCATCAGGTCATGCCGGGGATCATGGTTGAGGATGAGTCCGGTGGTCGCGGCCTCCGAGAACAGGACAAGGTGCGCCCCCGCTTTTGCTGATTGAGTCACCGCAAGATCCATTCGCTCGATGTTCTTTGCCGTGTCTGCCCCAACACGATGCACTACCAGTGATACATTCAACATTGCTCCCCCTTTTCAAGGCTCACCCCCGCCAGTCGCTGCGCAATTCTGGAACTCTCCAGAACGCAGGACCGTCAAGCGCTCTAGCCCTATCATAGATGAACGTCATTCTTTTGCAAATCGCCATCCAGGCACACAAGCGACTGACGTGCTATGGGTCATACTCAGGACTGGGATTCACCTCTGCATCGTTGCCATAGCCCTGGCGTTCCCAGAACCCCTTGAAATCAGGGTCCGTTGACAGCTCGATGCGCACGACCCACTTGCACCACTTGTATCCAAGCTTGTCCTCGGCGGCCAGCTGGAACGGGTAGCCGTTGCGAGCCACCAGGTCCTCATTGTTGACGCGGCTGGCCAGCAGCATGTTGCGCTCGAGTACCGTGGCGAGAGGCAGGGAGGTGGTGTAGTCGTCCTGGCCGTGAAAGATGACGGTGACCGCTGAGGGCAATGGAGTCGCCAATGCCAGCAGGTCCTTCATGAGAATGCCCTCGAACAGGCCAGTCGCACTCCAGCCTTCCACGCAGTGCAGCGTGATCAGCTTCTGATAATGGCTTCTTGAGAGGACTTCGGCATAGGTGAGACTCTGGGGACTCTGAACGGCTCCATCGATGACGAGCCGGTACGACGCAAGGTCCACCGACTGCGGTCCCCGGACCGAGTTGTCAG
>JAPLGI010000031.1 GCA_026390245.1 Caldisericota bacterium | reverse complement strand
ACGAGCCGGAGGCAAAGGCATAATCGCTCGAATCGGCCTGACGGGGAATGAACGGGGCAATCATGTCATATCGCCAAACAGGACTCGTGACACCTCAACGAGCGTGCGCTCCCGAAGGCTGCTGGACGCCGCCGACAGGGTAAAGTCGATCTCTGCCTCGGCAAAGTGCACAATGAACCCACCGCCGCTGTCGCCAGGGACTGCATCGAGACGCACCTTAGTCCAATCCGCTCGCCTGGGCAATAGTGCCAAGATGACGGGCGCGTCCTGCGGCCGGCACTCGATCGACAGCGGAGCTTCCTCTCCGATCTCCTCCACCGCTCGCTCCAGATAGGCGCGATAGAGGCTTTCGTCGCTCCTGAGCCTCTGTTCGAGTTCCTCATAGAGTCCTTCGAGCAGTTCCTGCTTGCGCTTGAGAATGGCATTTCTCATTTCGATCTTCAGCGCAGCCGCTTTCGTCGCGACCTCACGATCCTTCAAAGCGCGACGCCCTGCTATCCTCGTATCGGCCTGTTCCTCCAGCTGTCTCCTCTGAGTCTCGGCGACCTGTGAAGCCTGAACAGTGGCGGCCTCGATAAGAGCAGTCGCCTCCGCAGTCGCCTCCTGGAGAACCGCAGCTCTGAGTTCCTCGGTTCCCATGTACAGGACGTCCTAGAAGGCTGCCTGAGTGATCCAGAGCAGAAGCAGAATGCCGGAGACCAGGGCCAGGACAGCATAAGTCTCGACAAGGGCAGGTATGAGAATGGCTTGGCCGAAGCTGTTGGGCTGACGCGCAGTGAGGCTCTCGGCGGCGGCCGCGGCCTGACCCTGGGCTATGGCGGACAGCCACTCGACAGAGCCGACAGCAATTGCGACCGTCATCATCGCCAGACCCTTCGCGTTGGAGATGACCACTCCCTTGTTGAGAACTCCGGATAGCACAATCATCATGATTCCGTAGACGAAGGCATAGAATCCCTGTGTTCCAGGAAGAGCCATCATGACAAACAGCTTGCCAAAAAGCTCCGGCTTCTCGGAGAGCACTCCAGCCGCCTGCGACCCACTGATGCGAATTCCAATGGCAGAGCCAATACTCCCGAGACTAATGACAAAGCCCGCTCCCATGAAAATCCAGAGCGAACTCAGCGACGTCATGGGCGTGTTTGAAAGCTTGAATGCGAATGCCGCCCCAACGGCGCTAAGTGCCGTTACGATACCTCCAACGAGAATTGACCACAAAGCTTCAATACCCATGATGTTCCTCCTATTTTTCCCCAACAGTCGCGATCTCAACAACCTTGACTACTTCCGACCAGAATCCGAAACGACGGAACCGAGGCGCGCCACTCTCGTAGAACCGTCCAAAGAACTCAAGAAGAACAAGACGCGCAGAATGTATGAAAGCTCCCATTGCACCCATGAAGTAGTTCAGCATATGCCCAAACAGGAGCACCACACCTCCCAGAAGGAAGCCAACGACGGGGACCTTCACGAGAGACCCAATCATGTTGAAGGCCGATCCAAGCATGGAAGTGGTCAATCCCAGCGCCAGCAGGCGAGAGTATGAGAGGACATCTCCCAGGAATGAACCAGCGCCATAGGAACTCTGAATTCCGTAGAGGTTCACGAGACCAAACAGGACCTTTCCCACGCCTTTGCCCTGTCGCGCTCCCCCAAAGAAAAGAAGCAGCGTCCCAACAGCCAAGGCGACGAGGTATCCGTATCTGAATCCAGTGCCCCACTTGGCTCCTATGAAAAGCAATGCTGAGATGGCCGGCAGAAACAGCAGCCATCCGACGCAATCATAGATGATAGAGGCATAGTCTCGTCTCCGTGCCGCCTTGTAGATAGCCAGGCCGACTCCATAGAACTGGTTCAACGCGCCAATACCCCAGACGATCACCAGAAACCGGAACGCCGACTGAAGAGGGTCAATAATCGTGAGCGACAGGACGAACTTCGACAGTACGTTCCCTTTCCCCAGGTAGGTCGCCGAAAGCAGGTCTCCTCCCCAGCTGCCGGTGAGCGCACCGCCTGCCATAGCTGCCACACCGCCATAGAGGAACACCATCATGAAGTTGTGAACGCCAGCCGAGAACTTGTACTTGTGCATGAAATAGAGACAAATCGCTATCTGGAGAGCCCCATACAAAACATCTCCCAGGCAGAGCCCATAAAAGAGAAGAAACGGGATGGCCAGGAAGACCGTCGGGTCGAATGCGGAGTAGACTGGAAAGCCAAACATGTTGATCAGAATTTCGAGGGGTTTGAGCAATTTGCCGTTGGTGATCGAAACGGGAGTGCTGTCTCCCCCAGTCGGTTCTCCGGTCATGCAGACGATGCCGCCAAAACCTGCGCACAGCTTCTCCAGAGAACTGACGTCAAGTTCCCGAACATAGCCGGTAGCGACGCTGCAGCGCTCAGTTCGAGTGATGTCCTGCGAAGCCTCCAGACGCGTCCGTTCGTTCAGGAGATACTCCCGATACACGATGATCTCCTGCCTGTGGGTAAGATATGAAGCAACCTCAAGTTCAAGCGCAACAATCTTCTGGTGAACTGCGCGAAGGTCCTCCGTCATACTGTTGATCGCGGAGTCCACAGTGCCACCGATGTGAGACAGTTCTTGCTCAACAAAACCCTCTGAAATCAGCGCATTGTGAACGTCGTCAATATGAGAACGGCCGCATGCGACAACAACGTTCCTCTTGTTCTTGGTTGCCGATACCATATCGACTGCAACGGCCGTGCCAAGGTCTGAAAGCTGCTTGGCGGCCCGTGCCAGGTTCAACGGCGATATGGTGCCTGCGATGAGTGCGATTCGCTGCCACCGGGAAACCTCTTCAGTATCTACTGGCAGTGATACCCATGGCAGCATCGTCGCTCTCTCTTGCTCAAGCTGTCCGATGCGTTGACGCTGTTCCACCAGTTGGCCTTTCAGCGCAAGAACACCGCTCATCATATCCGTATAGCCATTGCTCGACGACATCGAGGCGGCTTTTCTCAAGTCAGCGAGACTGACATACACTTCATCCGGGAAAAAGCTCAGGACGAGACCTTTGGTTACAGGGTCGACTTCGGCAAAGTACGAGAGCGTCGCGCTGGCAAGGTCCAACTCCTCAGCGATGTGGCTCAACAACTGCTCTCTTGCCGGACGACAGACATCCAGCGACAATGCGGCATCTGCACCGACTTGAGAATCATCCGACGGGGTGTAGGAAGTGAGGTGTACTATCCCGGCAGCATGCAGGCAAGAGAGAACATCGTCTTCCCTGTTGTGCGGGAAAGCCAGAGCGAATTCCTGTATCCTGTCGATCGCCATTCTAACGAGCGGTTAGCCTTGACAGAAGGAAATCCAGCGCCACACCTCTCCGATCCTGCATCTGGCGTTCGAGACTATCAAGGTGCTGCTTGAGATCAGCATGAAACTGATCCTCTGCACGTGCCATTTGCTCGTTCGCTTTCTGATCAATTGGGTCAAGTCGGAGTTGAAGCAAAGACTCTGCAGAGGCTGAAAGCCTTGAGGCAGAAGACTCAGAGTCACGCCGGATCGCCTGGACTCTCTCCTGTGCACCCTTGATGAGGCTATTCGCTTCGGTCTCTGCCTGCTGCAAGTTCTGGATGAACTCCTCGATCATATTCGTACCCCTCCGGTTTGGATAATTGCTGGTCGGGATGGTGGGATTCGAACCCACGACCTCTTAGTCCCGAACCAAGCGCTCTACCAAGCTGAGCCACATCCCGACAAATAGTGGTC
>JAPLGI010000124.1 GCA_026390245.1 Caldisericota bacterium | reverse complement strand
TGAACCCCTTGCCGCTGTCGTACCTCCCCCGCAACGACGATGGTGACGACCTCGATCTCGTCATGGAAGTGGAGAGGAAATCCGCACGCCGGATGGATCAGAGCGTCGTTGAAGAAACGGAGGCCCCCCCAGCGTATGTTCCCGGGCTCGAAGTAGTCGCCGTACGAGAACAGCAGGAAATCCTCAGAACCCTTCGACGCGGCGAGGTGCCGCTTGTGCGATGCTATGCGCCGAATCATCCAGCCCTACCGCAGACCTGGTCCTCGGACAGGATCTCTCCTGCACCGATCATGTCGAGAAATGTCTGCCCGATTGTGGGATCAAACTGCGTCCCCAGATGTCCCGCGATTTCCTCCTGAGCTCTTGCTGCTGGAAGAGAGTCTCGATACGGGCGTTGAGACGTCATGGCATCGAACGTGTCGGCGAGAGCCAAGATGCGAGACCCGATTGGAATATGCTCTCCCGCCAAGCCATCAGGATAGCCTGCTCCATCCCACCGTTCATGGTGGTTGCGGATAATGATCGCGACGTTGCGCAGCTGCGCGATTGGGCGCAGGATGCTCTCGCCGACCAGGGGATGTGTATCCATGAGAGCCACTTCTTCCGGCGTCAGACTGGACGGCTTGTCCAGAAGGCTGTCCGGGACCGCGACCTTGCCGATGTCGTGGAGACGGGCGGCCAGCTGGATCTCGACCGCATCAGCGGCATGGCCCAGCACTTTGCGTGCGACCTTGCCGGCCATGAAGGCGACTCGGGAGGAGTGTCCGCACGTATATCGGTCTCGAGCCTCCAGTGCATCGACCAGCGTGATCATGCCGTCAACGAAGCGCTCCTGCAATGCATCCTGCAATGCTGCGACCTGCTGCTGCAGCCCGCTGACTCGCGCCTCATGACGGGCATCCTGAAGCTGTTGGTCTGTCACGTCGTGAGACGTGACGGCAGTACCGGCATATGTGCCACCCTGAGTTCTTACGGGCACACATCGATGTTCGTAGACCCTGCCCGTCGAAGGGTCTCCCTCGACAATCGAGAACTCCGTCGCCGTTCCGGTTCGCAATGCTCCAAGACCCTGTTCGACATCCTGGGTCACCGAGCCAGCGAAGAGAAGGGGAAAGGCGACACTGGCATCTGACCGCGCTCCTCTGATAAGCCGGGCCTGAGCGTTGAGCGCAACGACACGGTCATGAGCATCGGCCACAACGACGCCGTCCGGAAGCTGTTCAAGCGCCAAACGTATCAATTCACCGTCATCTTGAGCCATATGCGCCTCCTTGGCGTCATATACCACTTCGCTTCAGTAAAGTTTAGCGCGTTGTGGCGTCAAGTAAAACGGTGCCGGTCGAGTCAGCCGGAAAGGATGTCGGTGTCGGGGGAAATAGAAAAGGCGAAAGGATTGCGCCTCTCGCCATTGCAGTAAGTTGGTTGGAGAAAGAAAGTCGGAACCTTCTCATCTAACACGTCCGATATCATAGCGGGTTCATCGCGGCGCGCAAGGTCAGGGTTCCCCGGCAATCATTCACACTTTGTCCCGGATACGGTGAGAATCAACGCGGACTGACCGCCATGCTGCTATTGCAAAAGACGAGGGGCCGCATAGGATGAAGTGACAGGCTCGCCCAGCACGTACGCGGAACGCCGATGTCGGTGGTCACGGGCGACCGCAGGGGAGCACGCAATGGAACTACGTGGAACATTCAGGGACTTCTCGCTCGAGGCCATCCTTGGCCTGATACGGAACGGCTATAAGACTGGCACACTGCACCTTGCAGTCACGATGCCGCTGGGAATGACCCGCCGGATCGACCTGTCTTTCGTGGATGGGGAGATAGCGTCGGTCCGATGCGACCGCCTTCATGGGCTTGACGCTCTGCGCGAGGCAGCAATTTGTGTGGAGGGGTCATTCGAATTCGGCGTTGATAACGAGCTCTCCCCTCAGGACGAGGCCGTCCCTGTCGCCATGGAAATGGCGCTGGCGACGATCGACGAGGCGCGCAACGCAATGAAGTCATTGAGTGCAGCCCTTCCTGCTGCCGGCACAGCGTTCAGCCGCTCTGTTCCACCTGACGAAACTGTGCACCTCAGTGTCGAGGAATTTCACCTGCTGGCGGTCACACACGATGGCATGACCCTGAACGAACTTGTTGCGGCAAACAGTGCCTCGACCGTCGATTCCTTGCGCATCGTCCGGCAGCTGATGGAACGGGGGCTCGTCGCCGGGAAGACAAGCGAAGTCGCTGCCGGGCTGCCCGAAGCAGCAGGCTGACCGATTGCATCCATAGGACAGGACTCAGCACAAACCGCTCCAATGGCTCATTCTGGGCTCTTGTGTCGATGGGTGACCCATAATTCCATCGGGTACCCGAAATCCACACCACAGGAGGCACAAATGACCGTCCAGGAACAGGCAGGAACGATCCGCATCACGTTCGTCAGCAAGAAGGGCGAGACAATCGCCTACGTCAACCCGCTTGCCACAGACGCCGTCGCATACGCGTGCGCCGGACAGATCATGACTCTGCTCACTGAGCAGACCGCCGCCATTGTACGCAACAGGCGGTCCGCGTTCGTGGAGTAAGGAGGTAACCCATGGCTGACTCTCAGACCACTGTCCTTCGTCTCGTGTTCGGCACCGACACGCCCGGCAAGACCTACGCAATGGAGTTCAACAGCCCGAAGCCTGACCTCACGGACGCCATGATCCGTCCAGTGATGCAGCAGTTCATCGATGGCCAGCTGGTCAGCGGGATCAACGGCATGCTTACGAGTATCGAAAGCGCTGGCATCATCACCCGCCAGGTCACAGACGTCATCTCGTAGCAGCACGTCGGTCAAGACGTAGTGAAAGGGCGCAGCCAAGGCTGCGCCCTTTTTGCATTTCCTCTTCCGCATCTACTCCTTGACGTTGACTCCAGCCCTCAGCGCTACGTCAGCCGCAACGACCCCTTTGGCCACAAGATCCTTGACACACTTTTCCATCGTCATCATCCCCATCGCACCACTCGTCTGCATCGTGGAGACGATCTGATAGGACTTGTTCTCACGGATGAGATTCCGAACAGCCGGTGTCGCGATCAGCACTTCCGTGGCCACAACCAGCCCGTTGCCATCTTTGCGCGTCAGAAGCTGCTGCGTTACGATGGCCGACAGCACATTTGCCAGCTGGACCCTGATCTGTCCCTGCTGACCGGCGGGAAAGACATCGATGATGCGGTCGATGGATTGCGGAGCCGAATTAGTGTGCAGGGTCCCGAACACCAGGTGTCCGGTCTCAGCTGCCGTCAGCGCTGCCGCAATCGTCTCCAGGTCTCGCAGCTCGCCCACAAGGATGATGTCGGGGTCCTCTCGCAACACTGCGCGCAGAGCATGTGCAAACGATTCCGTGTCCTCCCCCAGCTCGCGCTGGACCACGATGCCCTTGCGGTGCTGGAACAGGAACTCAACCGGGTCCTCGACAGTGACAGTATGCACGTCACGTTCCTGGTTGATCTTGTCGATCATCGCGGCCAGCGTTGTCGACTTGCCATGGCCGGTCGGCCCCGTCACCAGCACAAATCCCTTCTCCAGCTTGATGAGACCCTTCACGGCATCCGGCAGCCCCAGAGAATCGAGGTCTGGTATGATGAACGGGATGCGCCGCATGGTCACGGCCATCGTACCTCTCTGCCGGAACACATTCACACGAAACCGCGCCAGCCCCTTGACCGAATAGGAGAAGTCGAAATCGAGATGCTGCTTGAACACCGCCTTCTGATCGTCGTTCATGATGGGAAACACCAGTGCTTCGATCGCGCCCCCTGACATCATCTCGGTTCCAAGCGGCAACAGGTGTTTATGAAGACGCACCATGGGCGGCGTCCCTGCCTGCAGATGCAGGTCTGAGGCTCCGCGGTCTACAACGATCTTCAGGATATCATCCAGGCCCCTGATTTCGACAGAAGCCCTGTTGAGTTCTTCCATCAGTACCTCCAGATCGGCCGGACAGTCACTCCCTGTACCATGCCTTCATGTAGTATAGCAACACACTGCAATGAAACGCCATCACAAGGTCGGGCGTGGCATGCCTGCGCTGCGTTCCTGCAGCAATTGACAAACTGGCACAGAGGCGGTAGCATGAATTTGCAGTCATGGAGCGCTTGAGCACCGCGCTCATCAGCTGGGAGGCCTGTCATGAACATCAATACACACATTTGGGAAAACAGCATCGCGGATTTGCCCAAGGGAGACCTGCAGGCAGAGCAGTTTGAACACTACGCCCGTGAGTTCTTCATGCCCGACAGCATTGCTCCGTCCATCTATCTGGCAAACGTAGCCGCACTGATGGAACAGTCGGCCGAAGAGAGCGGCGTCCAGCCGACCCCGTCGGCGGCCAGAATGGCCGTATCCATGGAACACCCGACCGGCTTCCCGACGTGGTTTCTCGCGGCCTACCCGGACGTGGCCCTCTGGTTCTCCGCTCAGGATGGCCCGGAACGCAAGGCTGTCGACGCTGAGGTGACCAGACGATCTGCTGCATCGGGAACTGCAGCCAGTCACCTGGTTGACGAGAATGGATTCCTGGCGCACGCTGTGCTTCGGACGCTCGTCGACCTGTACCGCGAACGCACAGGGTCTGTTCTGGAATGCACAGCTTCCGCCGATGACCTTCAGGAAGAGGGAGCAACCGGTTCGACCGACGAACAGGCGCTGACCGCTCAGCAGGCGGTCGACCTGATGGCCGCCAACATCACCCGCTATGAGCGCGAGCTGGCAACAAGCTACGGCGACAGGTTCGCAGGGATGCAGCCACGGCTGACGGTGGCGGGACTCCTCCAGCTCGGCTACTACGTCCTCGTAGATCACGTGATCCCGCTGGCGACGCTCGTCCAGGCTGCCGACGCATCGATTTCGGCAGACGATCCAGTCGTCGAATTCGTGGAGCGGCTTGAGATCGAGGTGTTCTGTGCCGAAGGCGGAGAAGGTGAGCGAAAGCGCATCGAAGACGCCTGTCACCTCCTGCGCTCGCGCATTCTCGACGTCGTCCTGCAGACCCGGGCCGACTTCGAGGAATCGCCATCTCTCACGCAGGCCACCCGCAACTTCATGGAACTGTCTCAGTTCGATCCACTCAGACAGGCCATCAGGATCCGTCCTGCAGAAAGCGCGTCCAGCTAGGGGATGTCCGCAGGCAGCGGCTCCGGCTCGATCAGTCCGTATGCCTCGGACACGGGGACGACGAACATGATGCCAACGCCCTTCTGGGTCATGTCCCCAACTGCGCCCAGCACGATCTTCTTGGCGCGTTCCAGGGCTTCGGGGCTGCTGATGACCGAGAAGATCATCTTGCTGCTCTCCTGCACCGGTGAACCGCCCAGGAGGCGGGCAATGCTAGCCACGATGGGGATATCGGCCGCAAGCATCTGACCCATGCCCCGACTGTCGATGACTGTTGCGCCACCGACATCGATGGCAGTGAAGCCCTCCAGCACCTTGCGCACATGTGCATCACTGTTCAGTACGGCAACCAGCAGGAACATCGACGCCTCCAGAAACCATGCATCTTCGATATCATTTTGGCGGAGGACGGTCTCCTGTCAACTGTTCCATGGGGTCAAGTGTTAACATCGGCACATTGGTACCATTCAGCGTGTTCCAGGAACAGTCGGTCCAACGCACCAACCCATCCGAAGAGCGGCGAGAAAAAGCGCACGTCAGCGCGGTGATATGGGGAGCATATGACTCCTGCGAGGAAAGTCACCACAAGGCAAATGTTAACGCTTGACCCCATGAGCTAGAGCGGCGGGGGTGCCTCTTCGGGCTCCGCAGGTGTCACACTGCGATGAGGAGTCGACGCGGATGCGGTGTCCTGTGCCGTCATGTCGTCGCCGAGTCCGCGGCGTCTGCGCCCCTTGCCCTTCGCAGCCTCGGGGTTGCGCCCAAGCAGCGACTCGGGGACGAACCCCGCGTTCTTGAGGAAAAACCAGTTGGTCGCAGGCAGGTCGAGCGCAAGGTATGCCGAGCGAGCGCCATGTTCCAGCGTCCCCTCCAGCAACAGCGGATGCGAACCGATCTGCATGAAGCTCTCCAGGACGCCGTCACCGGGATATGACTCGGACGTGCCGAAGTGCCTGGCGACCGTACGCAGTCCGTCATGGTCGGCGTAGTGCAGGCGGCAGTCCGGAGAGACCGCCGCCAGCAGACGTGCCATAAGCGGAGAAACGTGCGCACCCTGTGGTGCACCCACGGTCACCGTATGCCGCGCAGCACGCGCCTTTTCGAGAAGCCAGCCCTCATGCCGAGCCCGCTCGCCCACGACGATGCGCTGACCGTCCACGACATGATTGGGCAGCCACTCCCGGATGTCAGTGAGAGCCCTCGGGTCGATGCGGCGCACGGTCCCCTCCTGCTCAATGATGTCTACAATGTGCTTCAGGACCGAATCCCGTGCTCCGCGATCGTGCACGAAATCGAGGTCGCCAACCAGGATGAACTTGCCCCGTGCCCGGCTGAGCGCAACGTTCAGCAGGCGAGGAGCCGGATCGACGTCCCAGTCCTCCAGATTGCCCCGCGTCAGTGTCGACATGGACCACTGCGGCTCTGCGTCGGTCAATGAGAAGATGACGACGTCCACCTCGGACCCCTGATAGCGGTGCACCGTTGAGATGGTCAGCCGTTCCCGGTCCAGTGCCAGCTCGCGTGCCATGGTCCCCAGCAGGCGTGCCTGGACGGCATACGGTGTCACCACCCCGATGCTGATGTCCGGATAGCAGGAGAGCATGCCAGCGGCGATCGTCATCACGGTGACCGCCTCCACCAGATTGAGGCGGGAGTACCCCTTGACCTCACGGTAGCACCGTGTCTGCAGCAGCGAGGTGTCCACGGCGGCCATGGCGTGCCCCTCAAACGGTGCCAGCCGTGCGATCGAACTGGTACGCACGACGATACGCTCGCCGTCGTCCAGCCGGCCCTGGTAGAACAGCCTGCTCACGGCCGACCGGATGGACGGGTGCATGCGATACTGCGTGCGCAGCATGGCCATGTCGGGAACGTCCTCACCTGCGCGTACCGCCCGTGTGATGCCTCGTACCTGGTAGATGTCCCGCTGGAGCCATTGGCGGACGGCGGGCGTCGTGCCCGAGGCAATCGGGGGCAATTGCATGAAGTCTCCCGCGAAAACGATCTTGCCCTGCGCCCTCGAGGCGGCCAGGACGTCATACGGCACCAGCGACATGCTCGCCTCGTCGATGATGACAACATCGAACGAGCGTCCCATGAGCTCGTCCGACAGGGCCAGTTTCGTCAGTGTCGTCGCGACGACCTGCGTTTCGGAGACGAGCTTCTTCAGCTCCTTGTCGACACGGTGGCGCAGTTTGCCCATGTCACCCCGGACCGTCTCGAACTCTGCGGTGTCGAACAGCTCTTCACGCCTTGCATGTTCCAGCAGGTCACGGCGCCTGGACTGCAGACCAACGAAGCGTTCAGCGTCGACATTGCGCCGCGCGAGGATGTTGAGCGGGTTGATGTCGGACTCAACGAGCAGGTCACGCTTCGTGATGATGCCATACCGGATCAGGGCGCCGTAGGAAAGGTATGGCGTCCCCCGGCAGGCGTTCACCACGGCAAGGGTGGCAACGTCGACTGCCGCGTTGCTGTGTGCCAGCAGGAGGACGCTCTTGTGGCGCTCGATGAGTTCACGCACCAGGTACGCGACGGTCCGCGTCTTGCCCGTGCCAGGAGGGCCCCAGATGAAGCTGACGTCGCGCTCTGCGACTCTCTGCAGTGCGTCCCGCTGAGACGGGTCCAGCCACCGGTTCTCCGCGAAGACGCCGTCCAGCTCGGGCAGGCTGTCGCCAGGGACGGGAGGACTCAGCAGGGCAAGCGCCCGGCCGCAGTCTTCCTCGTCGACCAGTGCGTTGAGCCGTTCCTCCAGCTTCAGCAGCAGGTCCCAGGGTGTTGCAATCATGGTGGCCGCTCGCACCTGCGCTCCCAGGAACTCGCTGGAGGCGATTGACACCAGGTCCCGGTCCCCGCCCACGTAGGTCCCCTGCACGACGCGGCCGTCCACTTCGAGCTGGACCATGGACTCCTCCGGCAGGTTGACTTCGTACGGAGTATTGAAGAAGTAGAGGAAGTTCTCGTCCCCGGTGTCCGACACGAGGGTACCCTCGACGAGAGCGTGGCGATGCGTCCGCTCGGAGGCCTTCTCGGCGGTGACTTCGTCCTCGATTGCAGCGGCAAACGCCGCGATATGGACTGCCAGTTCTTCGTTCATGCGGGCTCCTGTCATCGCGGCCTCATGCCACGCGGGCATTCATTATACCGCCACGGGGTTTCCTGTATACTGAACACATGACAGACTGGTGTTTCTTTGGGATGAAGTGTTTCTTGTGGGAGGCAGTCTGATGTACAAGCCGACGACGAAGCTCGCCACTGTCCTGACTGAACATCCGCGGGCGGCTGCCTATCTTGCGTCGATCAACCCAAAACTGAAACTCCTCGGCAATCCGGTCATCATCGGTCTCATGGCCCCACGCACGGACCTGCGCAAGGTCGCCGAACGCGCCGCCTGGACCGTAGAGGAACTGGAAGCGGCTGTCGTCCGGAGTGACACCGAGGGGACTGCTCCGATTTCATCGGCTTCCAGTGCCGCTCTGAAGGAAGACCTCAAGGCCGTCCTCCGGAAACTGTATGCAGGCGAAGACCCGGCGAGCTGCAAGGCAGAGTTCAAGGGACTGATCGCCAAAGCGGATCCGTTGCTCATCGCAACAGCGGAGGCCGAACTGGCAAGGGAGGGCTTCTCCACCGACCAGCTTATGGAGGCATGCGACGTGCACATGGATGTCTTCCGCGACCAGCTGGCAAGCTCGCGCACTGTCGTTCCGGACGGCCATCCATTGAAGCGCTTCATCCGCGAACAGGATGCCATCATCTCCTGGCTCGAGCAGGGACTTGTTCTGGCCAGGACGCTCGGCAAGCTGGACGGATATGCAGCAGCGGAGAGCGTGCTCGCCGAACTGCATTCCCTGATGCAGCATCTGCATGAGGCTCAGAGCCATGACGCCCGGCAGGAGAACACGCTGTTCCCCCTGCTGGAACGGAATGGCGTCGAAGAGCCTCCTGCCATCATGTGGGCCGAGCACAACCGCATGAAGGCGACGCGGGACGTCATCGACAAGACGATCCAGGGGGCGCCGGACGCTATGTCCTACACACAGTTCGCGCAGGTGCTGTCGGGAGCGTTTCAGCACTGGCTAGAGACCTTCGTCCAGCACGCAAAGAAAGAACAGGAAATCCTGTACAACGTAGCACTCGACCTGCTGTCCGAAAAGGACTGGCAGGATCTTGAGCAGGAATCCCAGGAACTGGGGTTCTTCGCACTCCCAGGGGAGGAGAACACATGAGCGATACCAGTCTTGACTTGTTTGAGGGCGTGGACCTTGAGGTCCTGCTGAAACTGTTCGACACGCTGCCTGTCGACGTCTCGTTTGTCAACGCAGACGACGAGGTGACTTACTTCAACCTGCCGGCTGCCGGGCGCATCTTCCCGCGCACGCGGCTCGACATCGGCCGCAGGGTACAGCGCTGCCACCCGCCCCAGAGCGTCGACAAGGTCCAGCGGATCCTGAACGACTTCCGCGCCAGGAAGCGTTCCTCGGCTGATTTCTGGCTGGAACTGGGCGGCAAGTTCATCTACATCCGGTACTTCGCCGTCTATGGCAAGGATGGCGAGTACCAGGGGACGCTCGAGGTCTCGCAGGACTGCACGGCCATCCGCGCCCTTCAGGGCGAGAAGAAGCTCGAGGGCGATTCGACCGACTGAGGCAGGTCGGACAGCTGGCATACCAAGCGCCCCCGCTTTCGCGGGGGCGCTTTCGTTCCAGGCGATGGCCTCTGAGGACCGCCGGTTCAACGAGGGTCAGTCACTATGCTGGGAGATGAGCGTCCAGCCAGTCGGCTGCGAAGCCCAGGACCTTCTCCTTCGCTCCGTCCGGCTCATGGTGGATGAAGTGGTACAGCCCGGGCCACAGCTTCAGTGTCACGTCACCGAATGCGCCTGCCGCAAGACGCTGTGAACCCTCGGGCAGCGCAATCACGTCATCTGCGCCGTGCATCACCAGCAGGGGCACCTGAATCTCTCCCGCACGGGCGAGCGCTTCCGTATTGGCTTCGCCGATGACAGCGGCCAACCCGACGGTGATCCTCTTGTATACCAGCGGGTCGGCGTCATAGGCGTCCAGCAGGCCGACGTCATGACAGACCTTGTCTCGATTCGCGCCCATGCCGTTGCTGACAGCCATTGTCGGCACAAGATGCCGCAGCGTTCTGACCTTACCCATGGCAGCCGCTGACGCCGGTGGCATCACGAACCCGCCACTGCACAGGATGGCCCCCGCCACGTGTGGATGTCTGCGGATCAGGTATGCTGCTCCAATGGTAGAACCCATGCTGAAGCCGTACAGAAAGAGCGACTTTCCAGGAAAGCGCGCCCGGACCTCGTCACGGTACCGATCGAGGTCATCCATGAAGTCGTCAAGATGCGAAACGAACGCCCGCCTGCCCTCCGACACGCCGTGTCCCCGCAGGTCTCCTGCCACAAAGGCGTACCCGCGGTCGACGAAGCTCTGTCCAACATCCATGTACCGGCCTCCATACTCACCAAGGCCGTGCACCAGGGCGACCACGCCGCGCACGTTCCCTTCGGGCGTCCACACGCGGGCATACAGGTTCAGCTTGTCCTTGCTGCGGTACCGGAACTCATCTCTGTGCATCGCTCTGCCTCCCGGGCTACATGTCATTACTCATGGAAGTATACTCCTGCGACATGCTCGCCGCGGAGGTTCGTCATACCATATCGTCGCCAGCACTGCATGGATCTGAGTGTTGCCCAGGTTGGACAGATCCACGCTCCTCATGACTTCCGAGTGGTCGGTCGTGAGAAGCAATGCATCCCCCCGATTGAGACTCCACGTCCGGTCGTTGCCGACGTCGGCAACGATCCTGCCGTCCACGCTGTACACAACCAGCACAGCCTTCCTGTTCCGGCCGCCTTCCTGCACCTTCTCGCCCGATATCGTCAGCGTGGATAGTTCTTCCAGACTGACGGCCTGAACTTTGCCAGTACAGCCCCTCGCCAGCATGATGTTGAAGTCCCTCGCCCTTCCTTTGCTCCGCGTGACCCAATCACCTGCAAACGCATCCTGCTGAAATGGCTCCAGCCGCACGTTATGGTGATGCTCATGCTGAAGCGTCAGGCCACCCTCAAGGACCATGATCAGCCTCCAGATCCTGGGCAGTGCGGTAAATACAGAATCCTCCGCGTCCACACGGGCAGAGCTGATGCGCCACAGAAAATCGCGACGCCCGTAGACCGCATCCTTCGGATAGATGGCGATCTCGGTCGTCGTTCCGCCAGTCCAGAAGCTGGTGCGTTGCTGATCTTGCCGCACCAATTCTACAACGCAGGCCATGTCATCTCTCGAACCCCTCCGTGATGGCTGCTTGGAGACAGGCTATTTGGCCCTGGCTTTCTCCAGGGCCGCAGTGGCTGCCTGCCTGAAGAGCGTGCTAGTGCCCGTAGCCCCGGTGACTGCATCGACCCTGGTGACATCCTGGGAAGTCAACAGGCTCTGCTCAAGAGTGACCCACGCATCAAGTGACGCCTGATAACGGTAGTTATCCTTGTTCTTCACCTGAAGGTCGGCGAGTTTCGCATCCACGACCTTGCCCCCAGAAACGGTTATGGCCGCATAGCCGATATTCCCAAGGTCGTCAGCAGCGGAGTGTCCGACAAATGCACCGTCCGTGTAGGACCCGGCGCTTCCTGCGTTCCTGAGTGCATCATCAACAGCCTCAGTCAGTCGGATGGACGTTGCTGTAGCCTTCGTAATGGCGTCAACCGCGGTAATGCTGCCACTCTCAAGCAGCCTGCCTTGCATCGTGGCAACTGCGTCGACGGCGGTTTGATACGGGTAGTTGTCCTTGGTTTTGGGTATGAGCTCAACATACCTGACTCTGGTAATCCTGTCACCAGCGATCGTAATCGTGATTTGACCGAGGTTGCCACTACTGTCTCGTTCGGAATACCCGGGATACGTTCCATCAACATAGACGGTCTTTCTGGCACAGCCGGTGAGGGAGACGACCACGAAAACAGTGATGAGGACGGCAGAGAGCACTCTTCGGATCATAGACATACCAGAAGGGCTACGAGAGCGCCTGCTCCGCTTGCGCGCGCAGTCGCAGTTCAGCGCGGATAGCCTCTATGTCGCGCGGTACAAGGATGATGGCTCCCACCAACATCAGCGCACAGACTGCCCACGTCGATGTGCAGATGACGATAATGGCCATCCTCAGGTCCAGTCTGACCGCAATGAGGCCTGCGACGAGCGGTGACAGAGCCGCTCCCACACTCTCGACGAAATTCTGGATGGCAACGGACGTGCTGCGCACTTCAGGCAGTGTCACGTCGCAGACCGTCGAGACGACGTTGGGCGATGCGAATGGGACGAAGAGGGCCGAGGCTGCGAGCATCACGAGAAAAGTGGTCTTGGCCGCGACAGGAACGTTCATGGTGACAAAGAACAGCACGGTGCCCGCTATGACGCCGACGATACTCACGATAAGACGTCCTCGCGTGGTCTTGCGGAACAGGCGGTCTCCCAGTGCCCCGGCAAGCGGATACCCTGCCGCCAGCACCAGGATGGCGATCATCATCGTCGACAGGACTTCGCCGCTGCTGTAGCCGCGCCCTGTTTCCAGATACCGGAAGAACCAGTACGTAATGACGTTCCACGGAAACACGCCGAAAAACCCTTGCAGGTAGAGAAGGACCAGCGACTTCTTCCGCAGCAGCTGACTCGCGGTACGCCACTCGAAGCGATGCTCGTCAAGCACGGCAACGTTCTGGAGCTCGGGTTCTGATCTCCCTCGGACCGCGTCGCGCACGCCAAACAGAATGACGGCTGAGACAGCAATTCCGAGCGATCCAGTCACATAGAACACTCCCCTCCACCCAATAGTGTCCTTGAGCGCTGTGGCCAGGACCATGCCGATAATGTAGCCAAATGGCGATGAAATCTGCAGGAGACCGTAGACGCGCCCCCTTACTGCGGGAGCAAAGTAGTCTGCGAGCAGGGAGTAGATACCCGGGTAGCTGGCGTCATCGATGCCAGTCGACGCGCGCGTGGCAACGAAGATGGAAAACGTAGGCGCCAGGGCCGACAACCATGTGGTCGAACCCCAGATGAACGATGCCAGTGCGAGCAGTTTTGGCCTCGAATACCGGTCGTACAGATATCCCCAGACCGGGTACAGGATTCCTCCCACAACAAGAGCGCCGGTGACGACCGCACCCATCTGTGCCTCGTTGATGTGGAACGTTTCCATGATGGGCGTCGTGAGCGGGCCTATCAGGAGCATGTCGGCCTGGTGAAGCAGCATGAATCCAAAAAGAGTCCCAAACACGAACCACCGGTTTCCACGGCCTGTTCGCATTATTTCCTCCCAAATGCGCGCACGCTACGTTCCCAGTATGTGACATTTTTCAGACAATACGAACACCCCCGTTGAGAAGAGACCGACTGTCGCCGGCCTGACCGGGGAATCTGGAGCGCAAGGGGGAGGTGCCAGGATCGGTCACCGGACGACCACCAGAAGAAAGAGCCCGGCCACGCGGCCGGGCTCCATTCCTTCAGCAAGCCGTAAGGACTACCGTTTCGTGCTGTACTTCCGGATGTCAACTGCTACTGCCGCGACAATGATGACACCCTTGACAACCTGTTGCCAATAAGCCGATACGCCCATGACCACAAGTCCGTTGTTGAGAACCTCAAAAATCAGGACGCCGATGAGAACACCAGAAACCGTTCCCCGGCCGCCAAGATTGGAGACGCCGCCGATCACCGATGCTGCAATGGCATCCAGTTCATAGCCTGAGCCATAGTTGTTTGTGGCACCACCTGACCGAGCCGCAAGCAGTACGCCGGCAATGCCGTACAGCATACCCGCAAGAGAGTACAGGGCCACAAGGTTTCTCTTGACGTTGACACCTGAGACAATGGCAGCATTCAGGTTGCCGCCGATTGCATAGAGATTCTTGCCAAACTCTGTCTTGCTGAGGATAATCCAGTAGACAAAATACACGACCAGCGCAATCAGGATGATCGTCGGCAGGAAGCCGATCGATCCGGTCCCCAAATTGGTGAAGTCGTTGCGAAGCCCTCCGATGGGCTGGGCACCCAGTGGTGGACGATCAACATAGAGCGACGCGGCACCCCAGACAATGACCATTGTACCAAGGGTCGCGATGAAGGCAGGAACCTTCAGATACGCAATGACAACTCCGTTGATGATGCCAACCAGAAGTCCGGCCAGGATTCCTGCAAGGATTGGGAAGACGATCCACATGTAGGGCAGAGTGGGAAAGATCTTGCTTGCATAATCCGGGCGCTGGGCCAGCGATGCCACAATGACGGCCGCGAGACCGACGGTGCGGCCTGCAGAAAGGTCGACGCCTCCGGTAATCAGAATGCCGGCGGCTCCAAGGGCGATGATGAGACGGACTGAGGAAATCCTCATGATGTTGACCAGATTCTCTGGCGTCAGGAAACCGTTCTTGATAATGCCAATGACAAGAATCAGCACCACGAGCACCAGGATGATGGCATTCTTCGTCGCGAACTCACGAATCGACTGCGCGCTGAATCGCTTGCTCGAACTTGTCGATGCAGAATTCTTCATGTTCGTCTCCCTGTTACATGAGCTGCGTCGCAAGTGTCATGATGGCTTCTTGCGTCGCTTCTTTTCCCTGAAGGATGCCGGTAACACGACCTTCGCACATGACCATGATGCGGTCGGACATTCCGATGAGTTCCGGCATTTCCGAGGAAATCATGATAATCGTCTTGCCACTCTTGGCCAATTCGGCGATGATCGTGTAGAGCTCGTACTTGGCACCAACGTCGATACCGCGCGTCGGTTCATCGAGAATCAGGATGTCCGGCTCCGTCATCAGCCACCTTGCCACGATGACTTTCTGCTGGTTGCCGCCCGACAGATACTCGAGATGTGTAGTAAGGGACGGCGTCTTGACCTTGAGCATCTCGATTTCCCTCTGAATATCCGTGGTGGCTCGTTTCTGGTCTACGAGACCGGACTTGCGCACATAGCGGCCAATGCTCGCCATGAGCGTGTTGTCCAGAACGGAAAGCACCGGGAAGATGCCGGTGGCCCGGCGCTCTTCGGTGAGGAGAGCGATCTTGTAGTGCTTGGCTTGAATGGGGTTGGTGATGACAACCTTCTTACCATCGATATGGACTGTGCCACTCCTGACACCACGCAAGCCAAAGAGGGCTTCCACCAGTTCGCTTCGCTGCGCGCCAACGAGACCACCGATGCCGAAGATCTCGCCCTTCTTCACCTCAAATGTGACATCCTTGAATGAGTGTTCGGAAATGGAAGTGAGGTTCTCAACCTTGAGAACGACGTCGCTTGGAATGTTCTCCCGCGGGGGGAACATGTTTGTCAACGTACGGCCGACCATCTGCTTGATGACGAACTCGGAAGTGATCTCACTCGTCGCGTAGGTGCCAATGCACTTGCCGTCGCGCATGATCGTGACCTCGTCCGAGATCTCGAAGATCTCCTCCATGCGGTGAGAGATGTAGACGATGGCGATACCCTGATCCCGTAGTCTCCTGATGATAGCAAAGAGGTGCTCAACCTCGTTCTCGGTCAGTGAGGAGGTTGGCTCGTCCAT
>JAPLGI010000218.1 GCA_026390245.1 Caldisericota bacterium | reverse complement strand
TCACCAGTGTCGGGGCAGCAATTCTTGCGTATGCCGCCGACCCTCAGCTGACGCGGATCCTGTACATCGCTCTGCCGGTGATCGTCGTCGTGATCGTCGTCGTTACCAGCCTCGTTGTGCCACTCTTCCGCCTGGTTCAGGTGGAAATCGACAAGATCACGAGGGTCGTGCGTGAGAACATCACGGGCATCCGCGTGGTACGAGCATTCAACCGGATCGATCACGAGAAGGCCCGCTTTGAGCGAGCCAACGCCGACGTCACCAACACCTACATCAAGGTCAATCGCATCATGGCAGTCCTGATGCCGCTGATGATGATGCTGTTGAACGTCGTCATCGTGGCGATCCTCTGGTTTGGCAGCAAGCGCATCGACACCGGGAACCTGACCCTGGGACCAATGCTTGCGTTCATGCAGTACGCTCTTCAGATCATGGTTGCGCTCCTCATGCTGACTGTCATGTTCATCCAGCTGCCACGCAGTGCGGCGGCAAGCGACAGAGTCATGGCAGTGCTCGAAACGCGGCCTGAAATCGCCGACGCGGCTGTCACAAGGCAGGTCGACGCGGCCAGGGGCCATGTGGCATTCCAGGACGTCACGTTCAGTTACGATGGCGGCGAAGAACCCGCTCTCAGCAACATCACGTTTGAGGCAAATCCCGGCGAGACGACAGCCATCATCGGCAGCACCGGCAGTGGCAAGTCCACGCTGGTCAGCCTGATTCCGCGGTTCTACGACGTGGACAGCGGCAAGGTGCTGGTCGACGGCGTGGACGCGCGGGAGCTTGCCCAGCAGGACCTCAGAAGCCGGATCGGCTTCGTGCCGCAGAAAGCCGTCCTGTTCACCGGGACGGTGGCGGACAACATCCGCTACGGCAAGGAGGATGCGACCGATGAGGAGATCGTCCATGCGGCCACGGTGGCGCAGGCGTCCGAGTTCATCGAAAGCATGCCGGACGGGTATAAGACGATGCTCTCTGAAGGCGGACTGAACCTCTCCGGCGGCCAGAAACAGCGGCTTGCCATGGCGCGAGCCCTTGTCCGGAAGCCTGAGATCTACGTCTTTGACGACAGCTTCTCGGCGCTCGACTTCACCACCGACGCCAAGCTCAGGGCAGCCCTCAGGGGAGAGACACGGGATGCGACGGTCATCATCGTCGCCCAGCGGGTGGGCAGCATCATGAATGCTGACCGCATCATCGTCCTCGATGAAGGAAAAGTCGCGGGTATCGGCACGCACAAGGAACTGATGACGACCTGCGACGTGTACCGCGAGATCGTCTACTCGCAGCTCTCCGAGGAGGAACTGGCATGAGCGACACCAAGAGAGAACAACCGGTTACGATGCGCGGACCCATGGGCGGTGGAGGCCCCGGCGGAGCTATGCGTGGAGCCGTGGAAAAGCCCAGGGACTTCCGGGGTACTCTGAGGCGGCTGGTCAGCTATCTCAGGCCGCAGACAGCCAAGCTGATGGTCGTCATGGTGCTTGCCATCACGAGCACCGCGTTTGCCGTGTACGCGCCCAAGATCAGCGGCAATGCCGTGAACCAGCTCATGAATGGATTCGTCGCAAGAAGCCTGGTGAACGGAATCTCCAAGGCCCAGGAACAGGCTGTCCCCGAGATCCAGAAGGGGCTGGACCAGATGCAGACTGCCCAGGAGAGTGCCGTTCAGCAGGCCTTGGCCGCAGTGAAGAAGCAATTCGACGCCACGCTTGCCGCTCAGAAGCAGCAGGCATATGGTCAGGCCGAAGCTCAGGCCAGGAAGGTATTTGCGGCCAATCCTCCGGCAGAGCTGATCGCCGCTGAACAGCAGGCGGAAGCGGCTGCTCAGGCAGCTGCCAAACAGCAGGTCGATGCGCAGTTCGCGGCCCAGGCTCCGGGTGTTCCCCTGGAGAACATTCCGGGGTATGCAACGGCACTCGCTGCCGCCCAGGAGCAGGCATCTGCCGCGGCCAAGACACAGGTGGACGCCGCCGCGCTGACGCAGGCTGTCGCCCAGGCGAAAGCCGCCGTCGATGCAGAGTTTGTCAAGCAGGCACCAGCTGCGCAGGCGGCGCTGGCAGCTGCCCAGAAGCAGGCCAAGGCACAGGTGGACGCCGCCGCGCTGACGCAGGCTGTCGCCCAGGCGAAAGCCGCCGTCGATGCAGAGTTTGTCAAGCAGGCGCCGGCGATGGAGACGGCACTCGCTGACGCC
>JAPLGI010000086.1 GCA_026390245.1 Caldisericota bacterium | reverse complement strand
CAAGCCTGAAAACAATCCATACAAACTTGAACGCTGCCCCAGTGACGGCTCCCGCCACGAGAAGCGCTGCAACAACGATGCCAAACGGTACAAGGATCAATTCCATCGGTACCACCTCCACGCCTTGTCTACGGTGTCCGCATGGAAAGGTTACAAATCGTTCGGGGTGCCGAAAGCCCCCTGTCGCGTCTTCTGCATCACCCAATCAGGGGTGGTCCTTTATTGACCGTCGGCCGCGTTGGACTATCCTGACAGTGCGTACGCATTCGGGCGACATGGGTGAGAGGGGGTCAACATGAGCAAGCGATGGGTCAGTGAGCTGCTGGTCGTTATAGTCGCCGCCATCTGTACGATCATCATGGGGGCTCTGCTCTGGCGCTTTGGTACGCGCACCGACTACTGGGGCATGCTCGTCCCCGCGCTGTTCCTTGTCTTCTATGTCAGCTGGAAATCCGCGAGCCGTGCGCAGGAGTCCGTGTCCGCTGTCCCCTATTCAGTACTCATGGTCCTTGTCTCTGCCCTCGTCCTTGTTCTGGACCTGAGGTTCTGATGGACACCCCTGAAGGAGAGACGGTTCTGCTCGCCTGCCAGGCGATCGAGCGTCAGGGAGCCTTCAAGTCCCTCGAGCTGACTATGCTGCTGACGGGTTCCCTTGTCGTCCTTGCTCCGTTCGACCAGGCGAAGGTTCGCCGAATCCGCGAGGCGAGAACGGCCGACGCAAAAACCCAGGGGGCAAACCGCTTCCAGCAAATGTGGTACGCTGCCCAGGCGCCGTTCGCACTCATCGACGGGTATGTCGGCATGACGGTCGCCGACGTCCTGTCGGAACTGCCGACCGCGCGCGTGCTGCGCAACGCCGACATTGCGGAGATCAACCTGCTGCAAGGAACCCCGTCGGGCCGCTTCGGGACACGCACAGTTGGAGAGCCTCCTCACAAGCTCATGTTCATCACGACAGGTGGCGAGGTCTCCCTGCAGGTCGACGGCCATTCGAATCCGCGCGACCTGCGGCGGCTGCTCAAGGCAATTGCTGGAGACAAGTTCAGCACGGACGAGTGACCCGAGGCAGAATCGTCAACGCTGACCTGCCACGCCCACCACTCTGCGTTCGGGTAGTAGTCTGGATGCAGCACACTGCGTCATCAATGACTGGGAGTAGCATCCAGCCTGATGTATTTCGGAAGTTGACATATTCTGAAGGTTTGCTATACTAATCACAGAAGAAGGTAGCCTCGCGCGGAACATTGCTCGCGTTCATGGCGGACTCGTCTGCTCGCTCCGAGGTTGCCTTTTTCGCATGTTCAGGGAGAGAATCGAACAATGAACCATGTACGAAAAGCACTGCTTGCAATTGCTGGTGGCCACTTCCTCGTCGAATGGTACGCCGCCTTCCTCCCTCCTCTTGTTCCAATCTTCCGCACTCGCCTGGGTTTCTCTCTGGGCGCCGCGGCGGCTCTTGGCGCAAGCCTGCCCATCGTCTCGGGCCTTGTCCAGACGGTCTTCGGCCTGCTGTCTGACCACATGCGCCATGCAAATGCACTGGTCGTCGCTTCTTCCATATTCGCCGCCGTGTCACTGGCGCTGCTTCCGTTCGCCCGCAGCTTTGGCTGGCTCCTGCTCATCTTCACCGCCATAGCCCTGTCGCTTGCGATGTTTCATCCACAGGGGGCAGCTGTTACCAGTCAGCTATCCTTGACGAACAAGGGCCGGTTCATGTCGGTTTTCAACTTTGGCGGGTCCATGGGCTCCTTTGTCGGCTCGCTTGTGGTCTTTCCTCTCTCTGGACTGCTGCACCTCGAGCGTTTCTGGATCCTGGCCATCCCCGGCATCGCACTGGGGTTCTTCCAGGCACTCGCACTCCCCCGGCAGGAAGACCCCGAAAGAGCTACACGAAACGGAAACGTCGGCCGCATGAACGATAGCCCTGCCTTCAAGGGGTACCTCATGCTTGTCGCCAACGCCATGCTGACCGCGACGATTCTAAACGGCGTCACCATCCTGCTGCCCCTGCTATTCCAGGAACTCGGTTTTCAACCAGGCAAAGCCGGCATCTATCTTGCCGTCGGTTCCCTGGTGGGTGCGATCGCCAATGTCATCGGGGCCGAACTCTCCGACCACGTAGGCCGCAGGACGGTCAACCTCATCGGAGCGACAGGCGTAGCCGTGACGCTCCTGATGTTCGTCCTGACAGGGTCGACCAGCATCATCTGGTTTCCAGCCATGAGCTTCTTCAGCTGCTTCACACTGAGCTCCAACATCGTCTTCGCACATGAACTGGTCACGAACCACCGCGGCCTCGTCTCCGCATCCATCATGGGCCTATCCTGGGGCGTCGGTGGCGTCGTCGTCATCATCCTGGGTCAATGGGCACAGTATACCAGCATCACGTCAGCGTATCATCTGCTGATCGGCGTCGCGGCTGTTCTGGTGGTATTCGCCTTCCTCCTGCCCACGCGCCACGCGATCAGCGCCGCTGTCGCATCCGTCCCTGCACAAGAACAGGGTTGAGTCACGGGCTGCTGCTGCTATCCTGTTGATACAGAACAGGAGGCACGCGTGCAGGCATGGATCGACCGACTCGACGACTACGACGAAGAACGACTGACCGAGGTTTTTGCAGCCCGCCAGGAGTTCCTTCTGGACAGACTTGCCCCCGGCGACACGGTCCTCGTCAAACCCAACATCCTCCAGGAAGCTGAGCCCGAACGGGCACTGACGACCAACCCTCACTTCATTCACGCCTTCGTCCGGTTTCTGCTCGACCATGGCCTGCGCGTTATCGTCGGCGACATTCCGGGCAACCACGTCCCCAGTGAGCGCCTGGCCGCCGATTTCGGCCTCCAGGAATACGTTGGCGACGAACGAGTCACCATCTGCAACCTGGACCAGTATGGGTTCGGACGGATCCATCTCGAGCACCCACGGAGCCCCCGGCCAGTCACCTTGCCCGACCTGCTGTGGCAGTGCAAGGTCCTCTTCAACCTGCCCAAAGCGAAAACCCACTCCCTGACGCTGGTCACGGGTGCCGTCAAGAACTTGTTCGGACTCACGCCCAAAGCCGAACGCACGGGTCTCCACATGATTCCGTCCGGCGACGAGTTTGCCCGGTGTCTGCTGGACCTCCACGCAGCCCTCCCCATCCCCGAACGCGTCGTCATGGACGGCATCCTCGGCATGGACGGCGAGGGACCTTCCGCGGGAAGGCCGCGGCACCTGCGGGCCGTTGTCGTCGCGGACGATCCCGTCCTTGCGGACTGGGCCATGTGTCGCATGATGGGGATCGACTGGGGGTTCACGCCACTGTCACATGTCGTCCCTGTTCCAGACGGCACGCTTGTCGTGGGTGACCTCACTCCCATCCAGCCAGCATTCATGAGGCCCCGCAGCTACATGGGTGGTGCCGTGGTGACGATTGCAGCAACGTTCCAGCGCATCGTCGGCGCCTCCAACCGGCCCATCCCCATGGTCGACACATCCAAATGCGTGGAGTGCAGTATCTGCGCCCAGCGGTGTCCTGCGAAGGCAATCAGCCTGGCGCCATACCCGCAGTTCAACCGGCAGACCTGTGTGCTCTGCTACTGCTGTCACGAAATGTGCCCCGAGCAGGCAATTGTCCTCCGCCACACGTTCCACCGCTGAATTGTGAACACCCTTTGTACCAGGTACAATGGTCTTCACAATTCCCAGCCAATCTGAAAGGAGTCGCACATGATCGATGAAACAGCCAAGGCAATGAGCTTCTATGCCGACGAGCGGGGTGCATCGCGCTTGTACGCGTACTTGGCCGGTTCTGAGAAGGACCTTTCCCTCCGTGCGCGCTTTACAGAGCTGACTCGGGTCGAGAACCTCCACATGGCCTTCTGGCGCGCGTTCCTTCTCAAGCGTGGCATCACAACAAAGGAACCGCCTTGGTTCTCGTTTGCCTGGGCACGACTCCTGCGCCGCATCCTGGGGACACGACGCTACCTCTCTCTCTTGGAAATCACCGAGGCCACCGCTGTCGACTCGTACTACGAGTTCCTCAACTCTGCAACCCTGGAAGAAGTCGAGAAGACGGAAATCGCGCACATCATAGAAGATGAGCTGGGCCACGAGGAAGAGCTGGAATCGCAGTTCAACGCACTTCCCAAGGACAACGTCCGCGATTTTGTGATGGGCA
>JAPLGI010000110.1 GCA_026390245.1 Caldisericota bacterium | reverse complement strand
CTCGCCCGTCTTGCTCTTGAGATGCTTGCGGTTGAGCCAGGTGAAGCCCTTTTCATACGTGATGACAGCCATGTCGATGGGGCCGCCCACGCCGGTCATGTCGCCCGGGTCCATGAGGACGCCGTCGCTGAAGCGCTGGATAGCGGTTGTGGTCTCGATGGCGAGCTGACAGAAGTCGACGGCGTCCTGAAGGGTCATGGTGCCCCACTGGATGCTGTATTCCACTCCGCGCAGCTGTTGCTGGACGGCAGGCTCGCCGATCTTCGCCGCGGCCTCGCGCACGAGCGGGATGCCCTGCAGACGCGGGTCGAACCCCAGGACGATGCGCGTGACGACGTCCGTCTGCCCGATCCAACCCGCACCGAATTCCTTGCCCTGCGTGCGGCTGTCGCGCGCCTGGTCGGTGGCGCCGGGGACGTAGACCATATAGACCTCACTGCTCTTGTCCTTGTTGTACCCGGCCAGCACGAACTGCAGGCCGTCGGGAGCGGCAACGGCCTCCTGGATTTGATCCTGCTTGTTCTTGAAGTGAAAGACGACGCGGGTCGGCTCTTCCTTGAGGTCGAGCAGTTCCATGCCCTGGCGTGCCATATCGGCCTTGATCCCGGCGGGGATGGACTTGAGCTGGTCGCGGTAGGGGACGCGCGCGTCGAAATACTGAGCGAGTTCTTTCGCGACCTCGCCGACGGACAGCTTGTCGACCGGGATCGTCTGGCGGAAGTCATCGATGAACCCGCTGATGTTCTTCATCACTCCCTGCTGCGGCAGGAACGCGAGACCAGCGATGACCAGCCCCATGCGTGAGCCGATACGGAATACCTTGGACGCCGAGTCTGAGCCGACCCGGGCCATGCCTTTCTGGTTGCGGTACGTCTGACGGCTGTCTGCTGCGAGCACGATTCCTTCGGGAATTGTAACATTAATGCCGAGTGACATGCGTCACCTCCCATGCGGTGGTATCCCCTACAGCATGAGCAGGTTTGGCCCAAACGCAACCCTTATTTGTGGTTCCTTTGGGGTCAGCTGGTAAATAGAGCTGAAAGTGGTAAGTTCGGGCTCCCTTACGGCGCGCCGGGGACGAGGATTTCTGGTTCCATCATGCCGCCGGGCCCCATCATACCGTTGTGTGAGTCCATCATGTCGTCCATGCCGGTCACGGGGCGGATGCCGTCCGCAGTGATGGTCGTCTTGGCGCGCCTTCCGACAACGCGGACAACGGTTCCGACAGGGATATCCGAACCGGCGGGGAAGTAGGTCTCTTCAGTGATGATGACCAGCCAGCGCTGGCCTGTCAGGCTGTCGACAACCCACTGCTGGGTCGTGCGCGAGACGACGACACCAATGACAGCGCCATCGTGCATGCCTCCGAAGGGGTTTCCTCCGCGCTGAAACAGCTGCCGCCCCGGACCAGCTCGGAACGTGAACCGCGTCAGGTTGGTCGCGTAGGCGCCACCTGCCCCGACCACGACCGCCAGGACAAGCGCCCCGACCAGCCACCACCTTGCAACGCGGTACAGGCGGGCTGTGCGTCGCAGGAAGGCGAACGAGAGGACACCGAGGACGACGACGAGGACGAGGAGCTGCCACGGGAAGTCGAAGAAGGCGGGACGTGCCCACTTGGGACCCAGTCGCAGGTCGGCGAGCGTCCCATTCTGAACAAGGATGTAGACACTCCCCGCCAGTCCGAGCGCGGTGAGGGCGAACAGAACCGCTACCGCCGAGTGCTTCAGTGCCCGCGCAAGGCGGAACCGCCACCCGGGAGTAGGCTCCAGGTGCTGTTCCTCGATCTGTCCGAGTATCTTGTCCTTCAGGTTGTCATCCATACTCATCCTCTCTCAATTGTGAATCCCCTTGTACCAGGTACAATGGTCTTCACAATGTCGGCGGTTGTGCCGGAGTTGCCTCCAGCAGTTTGCGCAGCTTGCTCTTGGCCCGGCTCGCGGTGGGTCCCACCGAGTTGACCGCGACCATCAGAATATCTGCTATCTCGCTGTAGCTCTTGCCTTCGACCACCGACAGCAGAAGAACATCTCTGCTGCGCTGGTCCAGTTGACTCAGGGCCTGGCCCACAGAGCCTTCCAGCTCCTCGCGCAGGGACTCAGCCGGAACATCCGTGTCCCCAGTCAGGAGTTCGACCGTCTCGCCGTCCAGCTCCAGCTCGGTGGGCACAGTCCCATGTCGTTTCCGGGCCATGTTCACCGC
>JAPLGI010000211.1 GCA_026390245.1 Caldisericota bacterium | reverse complement strand
CCTGATCCCGCGGTTCTACGACGTGGACAGCGGCAAGGTGCTGGTCGACGGCGTCGACGCACGGGAGCTTGCCCAGCAGGACCTCAGAAGCCGGATCGGATTCGTGCCGCAGAAGGCTGTCCTGTTCACGGGGACGGTGGCGGACAACATCCGCTATGGCAAGAAGAATGCGACGGATGAGGAGGTCGTCCATGCGGCCACTGTGGCGCAGGCGTCCGAGTTCATCGAAAGCATGCCGGACGGATATGCGACCATGCTCTCGGAAGGTGGCCTGAACCTTTCCGGCGGTCAGAAGCAGCGGCTTGCGATGGCCCGCGCTCTCGTTCGAAGGCCCGAAATCTACGTCTTTGACGACAGCTTCTCGGCGCTCGACTTCACGACCGACGCCAAGCTCAGGGCAGCCCTGAGGGGAGAGACACGGGACGCGACCGTCATCATCGTCGCCCAGCGGGTTGGCAGCATCATGAATGCTGACCGCATCATTGTCCTCGATGAAGGAAAAGTCGCGGGTATCGGCACGCACAAGGAGCTGATGGCAACCTGCGAGGTGTACCGTGAGATCGTCTACTCGCAGCTCTCCGAGGAGGAACTGGCATGAGTGACACCAAGAGAGAACAACCGGTTACGATGCGTGGACCCATGGGTGGTGGAGGTCCCGGCGGTGCCATGCGCGGAGCCGTGGAGAAGCCCAGGGATTTCCGCGGTACGCTGAGGCGGCTGGTCCGCTATCTCAAGCCGCAGACAGCCAAGCTGATGGTCGTCATGGTACTTGCTATCACGAGCACCGCGTTTGCCGTGTATGCGCCCAAGATCAGCGGCAATGCCGTGAACCAGCTCATGAACGGATTCGTCGCAAGAAGCCTGGTGAATGGGATCTCCAAGGCCCAGGAACAGGCTGTCCCCGAGATACGGAAGGGGCTGGACCAGATGCAGACTGCCCAGGAGAGCGCCGTTCAGCAGGCCCTGGCAGAAGTGAAGAAGCAATTCGACGCAACACTCGCCGCTCAGAAGCAGCAGGCATATGTTCAGGCCGAGGCTCAGGCGAGGAAGATCATTGCAACCAATCCTCCAAAGGAACTCATCGCCGCCGAACAGCAGGCACTGGCCGCAGTGAAGAAGCAGTTTGATGCCAAGCTGGCAACGCAGAAGCAGCAGGCATACGTTGAGGCCGAGGCTCAGGCCAGGAAGGTACTTGCGACCAACCCTCCGGCAGAGCTGATCGCCGCTGAACAGCAGGCAGAGACTGCAGCTCAGGCGGCTGCCAAACAGCAGGTCGATGCACAGTTCGCGGCTCAGGCTCCGGGCGTCCCCCTGGAGAATATTCCGGGGTATACAGCGGCACTCGCTGCTGCCCAGCAGCAGGCATCTGCTGCGGCCAAAGCACAGGTCGACGCTGCCGCACTGGCACAGGCCATCGCCCAGGCGAAAGCCGCTGTCGATGCAGAGTTTGTCAAGCAGGCACCAGCTGCGCAGGCAGCGCTGGCAGCTGCCCAGAAGCAGGCCAAGGCACAGGTGGACGCCGCCGCGCTGACGCAGGCTGTCGCCCAGGCGAAAGCCGCCGTCGATGCAGAGTTTGTCAAGCAGGCGCCGGCGATGGAGACGGCACTCGCTGACGCC
>JAPLGI010000033.1 GCA_026390245.1 Caldisericota bacterium | reverse complement strand
GACTATGTGATGCTGGGTGGGGGAGGCCTCATCCAGGACGCCACCAGCTCTCGAAGCAGCCTGTACTATCTCGGTATTCCTCTGCTGGGCGCACTCCGCAAGAAGCGAATCTTGTCATATGCGCAAGGTGTCGGTCCAATCAGAGGGTCATGGACCCGTCACCTGGTCGAGACCGTCTTTCGTCGCATGGTCCTCATTGATGTGCGTGACGACGCTTCAAGAGAGCTTCTTCGCAATTGTGGAATTCGAGGGCAAGAGATTTTTGTGTCGTCGGATGTCGGCCTTGCCTATTTGGTTGCCCGATACTTCAAGCCTGTGGCGGCTGCTCAGCGGGACCCACGGATCGTTGCCTGCGTCAATCGGCGGTTCGGTTGGACTGCCGAGGCGACGGCGTCGTTTCTGGACTGCCTGGCATCTCATTCATCCGCCGAGCTGGACCTCGTTGTGTTGTTTCCATCGTCGGACCTGGCATTCACACACACAGTCCTGGAGCGCTTGCTCAGGCCGTCGAAGCTCATTGTCGCTCCTCAGCCATCAGCCCTTGTCGACCTCTGCAGGTCGGCCACGCTGACTGTTGCAGGCCGGTACCATATGGCGGCCACCGGACTGGCGGCGGGGTCTCCCCTTGTAGCGCTCGCCTATGACCCCAAGGTGTCCCAGCTGGCCGACTGGTGTGGATTTCCTGCCATCCAGCCTGGAAACTCACCGCAGCGGGCCGCTGGGCGTGTTCTGGCCACGAGCATTTCGCCCGTCGCTGGCGAGCCCATCGTACGTATCAGTCAGGCCAGAATGGACCGAATCGCCCGGCTGAAGGCGACTCTTGAAGGTCCGAACAAGTGAGCATCCTGTCGTTCCTGCACCAGGTTCTTGCCGACAAGGCATGTTTTCTGTGCGGCGAGGAGTCAGATGATCCTGTCTGCCCGCGCTGTGCCTCGTCCTTTCGCACATGTGACACAGGGTTGAGCGATCGCCGTCTCGCCGCCGGTCCGGCGTCTGGTTTCTCTGCATACTGGTATGAGGGAACGATGCGACAGGCAATACTGCAGATGAAGGTGCAAGGGGAGTACCAGTTGGCTGGACAACTTGCCGGCATGCTAGCCAATCTGGCAAGAAGCCTTTCACTCAGGGACAGGCCGGTCTTTGTCCCCGTTCCCCGGCTCGGTACCCGCCAGCAGGGAGACCCTCGTCACTTTCCCTCGGTGGCATGCGGAACGCTTGCCGAGAGCTGCAACGGCGACTCTGGCGTTGGTCTTCTGCTCAAGACCCACCCCACGCCTCTCCAGACGCAGCTGTCGGACACTCGGCGGCTGAAGAATGTCGATGGTGCCTTCGAACTCTCGGCCAACGCGCCAGGCATGCTGCATGACCGGACGGTCATCATTGTCGACGACGTCCTGACGACGGGAGCTACCATCTGTGCGGCCACAAGCGTCATCCTGCAGGCACGTCCGCATCAATGTCTGTACTTGACCCTCGCTCTTAGTCGGGCTACAATGTCATCAGGCTTCTGATGGCAAGAGCCTAATCCGATGCAAAGGGAGGCACGCATGAATGTAGAGCATAAGTCCAAGACACTTGAAATCCCTCCGCGCATTCTTGCCTATCTGAACGAGAAGGTGAGTCGCTTTGACAAGTTCTTCCGCAAGGAACCCACTCTTGGTGTCAATCTGAACCTCCTGCGAGGTAAATATACATGCGAACTGACTCTTGAGATCTCTGGCCGCGTCATCAAGGCTTCAGGACAGGGTCCAGACATGGAAGGGGCCATCGATGCGGCGTGTGACAGGCTGGACGTGCAGATCCGCAAGTTCCACACCCGCGTTTTCCGTAAGGACTTCAAGGCAGTTGCCGAGCTCAAGGGTCTGTTCCAGTCAGAGATCCCGGTTGAGGACATTGAGGAGTCCTCTGAGGGCATCGTGAAGCGGAAGGAATTTGAAGTGCTTCCAATGTCCGAGGAAGAGGCGATCCTCCAAATCGAAATGCTGGGACACCAGTTCTTCATCTATCGGAACGCCTCGTCCAACAAAGTCTGCATTCTGTACAAACGTACCTACGGCGGCTACGGACTGATTGAAATCGACTGACGAGACCGGACCTCTGGTCGTTTCGACGACAGTAGCAGCCATCGCCTTGGCTCTGGCGTCGCCGGTCAGTCGGGGGCGCCAAAGCTTTCCAGAGTGGCCAGGTATCCCGCAAAGCCAAACCCCCTTACAATCTGGCGGCCCACCACGGTGGTGCACTTGTCGAAAAGTCTCTTAGTCTGCTCTATGGAGGTAGTTCTCTGATGGGACTGTTCAGCTCTTTTTCACCGGCAGCTCGCAAGCTCAAGACATATCAGGCGATGGTTCCGAGGATCCTTGAACTCCAGCCGGCGTTGGCTGAACTTGACGATGAAGGTCTCAAGAGCTATGGAGCTGACCTCAGAAAGCGGGCCACTGACGGAGCAACCGACACGGGACTCTTGCCTGAAGCGTTTGCGCTGGTACGGGAGACTTCACGACGCCTCATAGGCCTCGAGCACTTTCCAGAACAGCTCCTTGGCGGCATCGCGCTCTATTTTGGCAACATTGCCGAGATGAAGACAGGCGAAGGGAAGACGCTGGTGGCGACCTGCCCCCTGTACCTCAACGCTGTCATGGGGCATAAGGGCCATCTTGTGAGTGTCAATGACTACCTGGTCAAGCGTGACCGTCTGTGGATGGGGCCAATCTACGAGTTCCTTGGCATGTCGGTTGGCCTGCTTCAGAACGACAGCCCTCCTGAACAGCGCCGTGCGGCATACGCGGCCGACATCACCTATGGCACCAACAATGAGTTTGGATTCGACTACCTGAGAGACCATATGGCCAGTTCCGAAGACGGCATGGTACAGAAGGGAGCTCTCGATTTCGGCATTGTTGACGAGGTCGACAACATTTTCATCGATGAGGCTCGAACCGCCCTCATCATCGCTGGCCCCGGAGGCGATTCGGACATGCCATACTACGAGGCTGCTGCGTTCGTCAAGCGGCTGACCGGAACGGTTCGGTCGGAGATGGCCCCCGGAGACACTGGGATACCAGACGGTTCTGACTACGTCTACGACGAGAAGCACAAGACAATCGAGCCTGCCGACGATCTGCTCGCTCGGTTTGCCCACACTGCCCGGATTCCCCAGGAGAAGCTTCTCAAAGATCAGGCCACTTATGACAAGATTCTTCGCAACGCCGTCCGGGCACAAGTGTTCTTCAGGAAGGACAGCGAATATATCCTCAAGGACACAGAAGTCATTATTGTCGATGAGTTCACGGGTCGGCTCATGTATGGGCGGCGTTACTCTGAAGGACTGCATCAAGCCATCGAGGCAAAGGAAGGGCTGAAGGTCCGCGAGGAGAGCCAGACACTGGCGACCATCACGATCCAGAACTTCTTCAAGATGTACAGCAAGCTATCCGGGATGACGGGAACGGCACTCACCGAGGCAGATGAGTTCAAGGAGATCTACGGGCTGGATGTCCTCGAGATTCCCACGCACCGCCCAGTGGAGCGCCAGGATGCCGACGACGAAGTCTATGGGTCTGATCGTGGCAAACTGGACGCCATCCTTCGCGAGATTCAGGCCCGGCACGAAAAGGGCCAACCCGTACTTGTAGGAACGCGGTCCGTCGAGAAGTCCGAAGTGCTCAGCCGCGAGCTGAAGAAGCTTGGGATCAAGCACCAGGTCCTCAATGCCAAGTATCACGAAAAGGAAGCGGAGATTATCGCTCAGGCTGGTCGCAGAGGGTCAGTGACCATTGCAACCAACATGGCAGGTCGCGGCGTTGACATCCTCCTGGGGGGCAACCCCGAGGCACTCGCTCACGCCGGTGCTGTGGCTCGTACCAAAGCTGATCCCAAGAAACAGCCAGAGCAATATGCACAGCAATATGCGGAGCAGTACGCCAAAGTTCTCGAGGAATACAATACGTCGTGGGCGAAGGAACATCAGGACGTCGTTGGCCTGGGAGGTCTCTTCATCCTTGGGACTGAGCGCCATGAATCGCGCCGCATTGATAACCAGCTCCGGGGACGGTCTGGTCGGCAAGGAGACCCCGGTGAATCCAAGTTCTTCCTCTCGGCACAAGACGACATCCTGCGAATCTTCGGTGGCGACCGCATCCAGCGCATCTTCGAGATGATGAAGGTCGAGGAGAGCATGCCGGTGAATCATCCGCTCCTCTCCAAGACCATCGAGATGTCTCAGAAGAAGGTGGAGTCCTACAACTTCGATGCACGCAAAAGCCTTCTCGATTACGACAACGTGCTCAACAAGCAGCGCGAAGTCATCTATGCCGAACGTGACAAAGTGCTTGGCGGGGCCGATCTCACAGACGAGGTCCATGAATTCATCAACGAACAGGCCGATACGACTGCACAGCAAGTCGTTCAGGCCCACCATGCAGATGAGTCTGACCTGGGCAAAGTGTACAACGATCTGGTCCTGGATGCATTTGGGAGGCCAGTAGAGATGACACTCCAGGAACTGACGGAACTGATCGAAGGTCATGACTCGGAGCAGCAGCTCTCTGCCGCGATTCGA
>JAPLGI010000217.1 GCA_026390245.1 Caldisericota bacterium | reverse complement strand
TCTTCCACGTGTTCGTCGGTGCCGACGTCCGCAAGCACTACAACCTTGAAGGCCTGTGGTCGCGGCCCCCCGGGAACGGCAAGAGAACTGCCCCGGCTTCATCTCCAGACGATCCTGACGTAGACTAGCCACTCATGATTGCAGCCGTACGAGTTCTGCATATACTGGTTTGTATACCCTACGGGGTATATGGAGGCAGAAGATGACTGAACGCACAACCGATATCCTGATCATAGGGGCTGGTCCCGCTGGCCTGGCTGCCGCTCTGTATGCCAGTCGGTCGCTGGTCAAGCCGATCGTTCTGGAACGAGTGAGCGTAGGAGGACTGGTCCTCTCGACGGAGTGGATCGACAATTACCCCGGCTTTCCTGATGGCATCGCCGCGCCGGAGCTGATGGAGCGCATGCGGCAGCAAGCCGAACGATTCGGTGCAGAGTTTGTGTCAGATGAGGCACTGACGCTCGACAGAACGGAAACGGGCTTCCGTGTCACGACTGCCGGCGACGTGGTGTATCAGGCCGGTTCCGTCATCATTACAACAGGGGCGATGCCCAGGGTTCTCCCCGTGAAAGAGGAGTCCAAGTACCGGGGACGGGGCATCAGTTATTGTGCTACGTGCGACGCGGCTTTCTTCAAGGGAAAACCGGTCGCAGTGGTGGGCGACGGGGGTTCTGCTGTCGAAGAGGCGCTGGTGCTTGCGCGCGGCTGCAGCAAGGTGACAGTGGTACATCCCCTCGATTCCCTTCAAGCCGAACCGATCCTGGTCGAACAGCTCAGGTCACTCCCGAATGTCGAACTCGTCTCAGGAGCGGCTCCTGCCGCCGTTGAAGGAGAGGGCAAGGTGGAGCGCCTTCGCCTGCGCCTTGCAGCCGGTGGCGAGAGGACGCTCGAGGTATCTGCCGTGTTCGTGGCCATGGAATTTGTTCCGACAGGAGACCTGCTCAAGGGGCTGGTCGAAGTCGATGCCCAGGGATATGTTGTCGCTCCTGAATCGACCGAGACGGGCATTCCCGGTCTCTACGCAGCAGGGGACGTGCGACGCAAGTCACTCAGGCAGATTGTGACCGCTGTGGCGGATGGAGCCGTCGCCGCTCAGAAGGCGGGAACATACGTGCGAACCAGGAAGAGGAAGGTCAGCGACACTCCCGAGAACTGACAACACCGAACGACGCCAAAGCCGTTCGAACCCGTCGCGTGGCGGGAGAAGATCAAAGGCCGGGGGATCGCCCGGCCTTCTTTTCGATCTTGTATGGTTGAGGAAAGCTGTCAGCCGAGGAGAAGAGCCAGGACCGCCTTCTGGATGTGGAGCCTGTTCTCGGCCTGGTCGAAGACGACGCTCTGAGGCCCGTCCATCACTTCGTCAGTGATCTCTTCGCCGCGGTGAGCCGGGAGGCAGTGCAGCACGATGGCATCTTTCTTGGCATGCTGCATCAGATCAGCGGTCAGGGAGAAGGGACGCATGACTTTCATGCGCTCCTCATGCTCCGCTTCCTGGCCCATGGACGCCCAAACGTCCGTATAGACAGCATCGACGTCCTGCACAGAAACAACAGGATCGTTGGTCACGAGCACGGTACTGCCGCTCTGCTTTGCAATCTCGGTTGCGCTCCTGACGATGTCTTCCCTGGGCTCGAATCCCTTGGGTGAAGCAACGGCAATGTTCATGCCGACACGCGCACACCCGAGCAGCAGAGAGTTGGCGACGTTGTTGCCGTCACCGACGTAGGCAAGCCTGAGGCCCTTTAGCGCACCCTTCTTCTCGCGAATGGTCATGAGATCCCCCAGGATCTGGCAGGGGTGGCTCAGGTCGGACAGCGCGTTGATGATCGGGGAATCGCTGTTGGCAGCGAGGTCGACGAGGTCCTGGTGCGCGAACACCCGGGCGACGATGCCCGCGACGTACCGAGAGAGGACATGCGCTGTATCCGCGATGGTCTCACCCCGGTGGAGCTGCATGTCGTTTGCGTTGAGGTACAATGCATGAGCTCCGAGTTCGAATGCAGCGACTTCGAAGGAAACCCTGGTGCGGGTCGAGGCCTTCTGGAAGATCATGGCAACAGCCTTGCCCTCCAGGTAGTGCTCCTGCTTTCCGGCCATCGAGTCCATCTTGAGCTTGTCACCAAACGAAATGATCTC
>JAPLGI010000220.1 GCA_026390245.1 Caldisericota bacterium | reverse complement strand
TACTCTTTGCAACACCCATGCTCACTTCGTCATAGTAGTAATAGATGCCTTGCATGAGCTGGTTCTGAACATAGATGACGGTAAAGCTGATAGACTCGAACACGACAAAGGACTTGTTGCGAAAGCAGGCGCCCAGCGATTTCCAGAAATTGAACTGTTCCTCTTCCTGCTGAAAGTGGTTCTCCTTGTAGAAGAAGGAGCTGACATAGATGACCGCCGCCATGAGGATGCCGAGACCGATCATGATAAGTCGGTAGGGCGTGGCATCCTGGCCGGGACCCGGCTGGATGAGCCCGATGGCGATCGGGAATGCAGTAGCAATGAGGCTGAACCCGATCTTCCAGATGAAGATGCTGCTTCGTGCCTTGTTGGAGACTGCCATTTCATAGGGCATGATGTAGATGGCTGTTGCGATAGCCGTGTAAAGGGCATCGAACAGGAACATGCCGATCAGCATCTGAATGAACAGTGCAGTCTGGTTGCCCTTGGAACCCGGCACGACGATCCAGAAGATCGCAAAGGCCGCTGCATACAAGGGCGCTCCATATCGGATATAGGGAATGCGGCGGCCGAGCTTGGTTCGGGTCCGGTCACTGATGTACCCGAACAATGGGTCGTTGAAGGCGTTCCAGATGCCAAAGAGAAGCCATACGATGGAGGCGAGCCGTGGGGCCAGTCCCATGACGCGCGTGAAGTAGTAGGTCAGTGCTGCGCCTTCAGCGATCGAGCAGAGAATAGCCGCTCCACCGTCAGCTGCCGATACCCAGATACGGCTGTGAAGCGGAACGGTCTCTTCGTGAAGCACTTCCTTCGACGCGGTTCCACGCACTTCTCCCTCGACTCCCGTACCTTCACGTCCTGGCTGGTCATTCCTTTCATCTCTCATGTCTGTCCCTCCACTTTCGGGTCCTGCCAACCCAAGATACGTTCAGTATAATGGCAACAGGCTGGTTGCAAATTGTCCTCTTTGTCGGATTATCTGTGTAGAGACTGTTTCGAGAGGGGGTGACGAGTGCAATGTCCATGGATATGAGAAGTGCACGTATGAGACGAACCATTGTTCCCATGTTGCTCCTTCTTGCAGTGGCTCTATCGACCTCTTGCAAGAGGAAGGCGCCGACCAATCTGGGTCAGACAGGCTCAATGCCGTATGGTACTGCAGTCACCTGGGGACCGGTCAGGCTCTCCAGGGGATACGTGGAGGATCTACGAGTTGAAGGCAGTACCGGAGTGGGTTCTGTCTCGTATGACATCGGTGCGTCTGCCGAGGGCACCTGTGTCTATGGCCTCAACACCACGACCGGAAGCCTCATTGGAAGCGCGAAAGTCCCTGGCAGGGTCTACGCAATTGACGTGGGGGAACGGTATGCTTTCGTGTGGGTCAAAGATGGAATCAGTGTCTATGACCTGCAGAAGCAGTTTGGTTTCGTGCAGACCATTCCAACGGGAGCTCCTCGATGGGTGATGAACCTGGGTGACTTTCTGTATGTCGAGGTTCGAAACGCGCCCGACTACCTCATCGACAAGAGGACGCTGAAAAGAAGGGACTTGAGTGTATCAGATGACAACTACATCTACAAGCTCCTTTACCCTGACTGTATGATTGAAGATCCGTCTCTTGACCCTGCCGGGCAAGGGGATCCTGCGGTCTACAGCCTGGAGACGGGCAAGGTCCTGGGACACGTACCCAGCAAGTACCTTGGGGGTGGCATCTTCGCCTGGGACCCGCACAAGAGCCTGTTCTTCTGCATCGATAGAGACAAGCTTGTCGTCTATGACTTCTCAAGAAGGGCCGTCGTGTCTGAGGTCGCGCTCACCACGTCTGAAACCTATGCCATCGTTTCAGACTCAAGTAGCAGGCTGGGTCACTACCTGGGTAGCGGAGACCGTCTCCATGTCATCGGCAATGCCTCTTCACTGACGGACGACTCCTACTTCTTCAACGGGAAGAAGTATGCGTATGTCATCGACACGTCCGGGCACGTCATCGCCGAACAGGCGGGTTCAGAGATTCTTGGGAGATTTGGAGGCTATACCTTCTCGAGGAAGGCCGATTCCATATTTTCAAGCCAGAGTGCGGGCGACGCCTTGTGGGCCAGGAAACGGCCGGAGGAACCATTCTCGGGCGCAGGTCCATACTTCACGGGCGACTCTATCGTCTGGCTGTGTGATTCGAGCGGTCGGAAGGATCACGGGGATGGGATCTACCAGTGGGACTACAAGTCAGGCTCTTTCCTCAACTACACCGAATTCACGGGCTACGAAGCTCATATCCTCTCCTCTCAACCGTTGATCGTTGCCATGCGAAGCGAGAAGGGAGGACTTGGTGCGGATTGGTACCTCGTGTGCTACAAGCCGTCAAAGCTGCCGTTCAACTGGATACCCGACTTCTCCATAGACTGCAGTCCAGACAAGGTCTACTCTGCAGCCACGGACACAACATTCACCTGTACGGTCAGGAATGTGCCGGCTGAGTTTGGGTCACAGGACATCTCGTATGCGTGGGATTTTGGGGATGGGACAACGGGAACTGGCAATGGAATCGGCCACCGCTTCGCGAAGGATGGCAGCTACAACGTGACCGTTTCCGTGAAATACGGGAACTCCCTGGACGCTCTGAGCAAGTCTCAACAGATCGCAGTGCTCAAGTCTCCCAGTATTCGACTGGTGGCAACGCCAGAGTACTACGTCGCAGATGGTCTGACCTACAGGATGGAATGCAAGTCCGATTATCCCGGTGCATTCGGGATCGTGGAATGGGATTTCGGGGATGGGAAGAAAGGCAGCACGACGAACGTGCTGCACACCTACAAGCTTGGGAACTACACGGCAAAGGCCACCGTGACGAACACGGACAAGACTCAATCGTGGCACGCAGAGGTTGCCGTCAGCGCGAGGTACCCGGAGTTCACCGCGAGCGCTTCCACGCCTGCAGGTGATACCGCACTTGAAGTGAGCTTCAGCTGCAAGCTGGTGAGCACGGATCTCACGGACGCCGGTCTTTCCTACACATGGAGGATAGGCTCAGACGTCGCCGGCAACAAGAGTTCGCTGTACAAAGTCTTTGTCGATGCCGGGACGTATACGACGACCCTTGAAGTACGAGATCCTGTGGCCAGACTTGTCATCAGCAAGACCTTTCAGACCACAGTCTATGGGCCCCATCTTGTACTCTCAGATGGTGGAAGGAAACTCGAGAGCAGTTGTCCGATCTTCATCAAGTCAGAGTATGACGTTGACAAAGATGGCATCAATCAGGCGTGGGAAGATGAAGCAATGCGCACAGTCAACCCGTATTTCGAGCTGGACGAGGAAGAAGACTGGTTCCAGCTCCAGGACACAGACAAGGTCGTGAACTACGTGCGGGTTGCGCCGTACACGAATCCGTCGGGAGAGAAGTACGTTCTGTTCTTCTACGCCATTTGCTGGAGCAGGGACTATGGGAGATACAGCCCAGGGGCTACTCCTGTCAGCGACTATCATGCAGGTCTGGAAGCTCACGATGGTGACGTGGAGAAGGTCGTCATGGCATGGAAGGTCATTGATGACAAGAACCTTGAATTGAAGCACGTCTACACTTCCGCTCATGGATCTGAAGCCACCAGCCATTCGTCCGTGTGGAACGCTACTGGACAGAGCTGCAATACCGGCAAGACCGTATTGTGGCCCTCCAAGAAGACCGTAGACGATCGCATGTGCGCGACCCTCGAGTTCAACAACGACATCCTCAAGCTCCAGGTCTCAGAAGACAAACACGCAATATACCCAACTGCAGCGTGTGGGGATGGGGTGTCTCTTGTCTGGGGAATCTTCGGCGAGGACTGTGGCGGCGGCGGACTCTACCGTTTTGACTGCTACAACGCAGGCGAGTCAAACGCGCAGCTGATGGACGACATCGGCGACGTGTTTCCGGGCGACAGGATATGGTCTGGAAACATACGGAAGCCCTCCAGGTTCTGTGGCGGCAGAGACGGCGGCGACAAAGGGCCAGGACGTATCGGGTCCGCTCTTACAACGCTGGACGGCATCCTGAAGACGAAACTGGACGCCATACCAGCTATGCACAACCCATGACGCCACTTCTTCTTCGGAACCGGGGAGAGCAGGACGATGAGAGTAGTCACGCTTGACAGCTGGCGCAAAGCTCGAGCCGTCGTCACCGGCGGAGTCTGGGGCAGCTCAAAGAATCGTCTTCTGGACTGGACGGTTGGCGAGACGATTGTTGTCCTGGTGGCTCTCGGAGGAGTCGTCACCGGAGACGTCTCAGGCCCAAGGCACAAAGCCGGCCTCACGGCCTGGGACAATGACCTCTATGAGTGGACTGTCCCGCTCGCAGAAGTGACACTCGTCGAGGGTGTGGCGGGGCAGCGTTTGAATGCCGGGGTCAGAACTCTCCTGCGCCGTTCCTATGGGGAGCAGATGTACTTTCGGGTCCTGCTTCATGGCGTGAAGCTTGGTGGAGAGCCGGAGGCCCGTATTCGTGAGCTGCTGCAGGATCCGGCAAGCGCGGGGCAATCCGAGAACACGCAGTGAAGAACGCACTGCGGACTTGCTGTCGACAAACCGGTGTACCGAATCTCAACCAAGAGGACGACTGATCATCCTCAAGGTCTCCTGGCTCATTCTGCCTTGTCCGATGAGTTCGCTTCCGGCTCTTCTCACCGCATCCAGGACAGCTGTCCCGTCCTCAGTAATCTTGCCGTCGGCCTTCATCGCATCCGCATGAGGCCTGAGAACTGCTCCCGCGAACTCGACGCTTGCATCTTCAGCAAGTTCCCGAACGACACGCACGATGGTATCGCAGTTCTCGACTTCCCGCCACCCACTTGTCGCGACAAGCACGATCTTCCGGATGTTGACATCTTCATGAAGCCTGGCTCGCGTGCGCCCTTGGCGTGTCTCCAACTTCGGGTCAATAAGAGGCATGAGCCGGTTGACAACATTCTGCATCTCACCCGGCCAAGGAACATACACCGGAGTCGCCAGGATGAGAATGTCAGCAGCTTTCAGCTTCAGATAGAGCAATTGCATGTCGTCCTGGATACAGCATGCTCCGTCGCCATCGTTCCAGCAATACATCACCCCACAGCTGCATGGCTTGACCTTCAAACGACTCGCATAGAGTAACTCGACTTCAGATCCGGCGTCTCTCATGCCTTGGATGAACGAAGCCAGAACCAAGGCTGTATTCCCCTTCTCCATTTGGGGGCTGCCATTGATCGCCACTGCTCCTATCATGATCGCCTCCTGTGACCACCGAAAACCAGACTCCTGACGAGTGCTTCAGACTCACAATCTACCGTGATTATACATCGCCACACTGCCAATACGAGACATCAACGAAGCATTCGGGGAGTTCCTTCACGGCGACGTGGCCGGCGTTGTGGCGCGAATCTGTCACTGGGGAGAGTTGGCACGGTGTGACTGGCCAGCCGGGTGCCGAAGTGCCCATCTATGCCTGTAGTCGTATCTCTTCAATACTCTGATAGCCCTCAGCGTGATCCATTTGCTCTGTTCGTCTTTTTGTCCCATTGGGATGAGTAGCCGGTCGCCGCCATAGTTGCTCTCCGTTTTCCATCTACCCATGGCGTCCTGCTTTGCAAGGACGATATCCATGGCTTCATCCATGCGGCTGTCTTCCACGCCGAGTCCGGTCAAGACATCCAGGACTTCCAGTGCATCCGTCTGGTACATCAGAGGGAAGCCGAACTTGAGCCATCCGGGCTTGGAAACTCGACTTAGGTCATGGCTGCGTTTGTAGATATGGTGAATCAGCAGGAACTCGCTTGCCTTCTGTATCGTATCGCCTATTTCACCGGTCGTTCTTCTCTCCTGTGGTATGGCGCTTAGCGCTTTGAGCGCCTTGACCACGCCCATGTGACAGACATGTCGGCCCCAGCAAATGTCGAGCCGATCATACGGCGGGACCTGCGGAACATCCTCAACGCCGTCATTGAACCGCATGTATCGGGTGATCCAATCGATACCCCTTTGCAGCCTTGGGTCATTGAGATAGCCGAAGTGTATCAGGCTCCACACCATGTTTCCCGTCAGGCAGGGGATGACCTCGGTTATCCTGCCACCGCCCGATTTCTGGGCCGTATGCATCGAGAAACCACCATCCCGTGTCTCCTGCGAATTGGCCAGCAGGTACTCACACTGTTCCTTGATCTGTGGAGTGGCATCAGCACCCAATTCTGCGAGCACGATCAACGACCATACAAGGCCTTCGTACTTTTCGGTGTAGAATCGGGGAAGGGCTTGCAGATAGGCAGGCTGCCTCTGCCTGTCGAGAATAGCGGGTACCATGCCCGTGTGCATAATCTCTCGCTTGGCGGTTCCTACTGCTTCATCACTCTGTGGCCTGTCGAGGATGTCCGTCAACGTGAAGTAGCACACGGAAGGATTGCTCTCTTCTAGCAGCCAATTCGTTGGGTCTGCTTTGAGCATATCTCTCCAATTGCCCATCTTCGTCCTCCACCGGATTGGGTATGGCGTGGACTACACTTCTCCCATACCGCCCGTATATGGCATACTATCAGATGGTCCGCATGTCAAGACGCATAGCCATGTTGCAGTGCAGGGAGGCTCCCTGCACACCGAGTCTGCCGCCAGGCACTGCCATGGATCCTTGAGGTGGGGGTGAAGATAAGGGGACATGGTGGGTCCTCACGGATCTCTGTTGATGCGCCAACTAGTGCACTTCGGATGGCATCGTTGGAAACGACTCGTACCTTGCAGGTTCAGGGCGAACGGTCAGGAGTCAGTCCGAAGCAGGGTGATAGTGATGGTGTGGTGGAGATAGTGGCGTTGGACTACGCTGCCGAACACCCCTCGACGCCACCCGAGAGCGTAGTCGTGGGCGCTCTTGCCGATGCTTTGCTGTGGGTTCGGCCCCCCAGTTCCAAGTAGAATCCTCATGACTCTCTGTCCGGCCTCTGAGGTTGCATGGAATCGCCGGGCATCCGATTTGTAGGAAGCAGGGCAAAGATCTACAATAACAACTAGGCTTGACAAAGAGGGGACGGTGATGAAGAGAAGTGTGGAGAGAAGCGCAACAGGGCCAGTTCTCGCCACTGTCTTGTGGTCCGCTGCTACAATCAAGTCGTGGGGTGACTACGCATGGAGTCGTTGATGATGCGACTTTGGGAGAAGCAGCTTCCACTCTTGCCGATACTGTGCAGCCCTCACGGCATTGCTGGAGACCGAGATGCTTCTGACCGACTGGCCCCGTGGTTTGTGTGTTGCATCCAGGGCTCGAGTGTTAGGCACCATGATCAAGACAGGGAGAAGTACTATGACGAATGATCAAGAAGAAGTAGTCCCTGGAAGAGGCTGGACTCAAATTGCGAGGATAATCGGTCTACTCGCGGTAGTACTTAGTTTCCTATGTTTTGCCGTGACTCTCTACGGTATGCTCTTAGCTGGGGAGGCAACCAGCCTTGAGCTTATTGGCGCGTTTGGGGTGCTCGCCTGTGCACTAGCGTTACTTATCGGCACAATAGTTGCCTATTCTAGAGAGAAAGTCGGCGGAATCATCACGGTGGCCATATCCATTGCACTGATGATATGGACACATGTCTCTCTTTCTATCTCATTCCCTGGCGTGTTGCTTTATGGGGGACTACCACTGTTGGCCGGTGTTCTGTTCCTTGTAGACGACACAAGGACAAGGAGGGAGGCAAGCAGGGCGACAGCAGAGTGGAAATCGAAGAGACAGTCCTAGACTGCAGCTCGACCACCATGGTTCCAGGTGATGACTCGGCGCGGCGGTTCGTCTCCCTCATAGTACCTGCAATCGTCGGCGCTGACCAGAAACGAAGCATCGGACTTGAGTCGCGCATGGACAGGAGTCAGTGGAGTCCAAGAGCGAAACCAGGAACGCACTATTGATGCGGTCGTGGTGGAGATAGGGGGGACTGGTGGGTCCTCACGACTCTCTGTTCATGCGCTAGTTAGCGCACTTCGGATGCGATCGTCGGAGACAACTCGTGCCTGGCAAGCGCAGGTCGAACGATCAGGAGCTGGGCGGAAGTAGAACAGTGGTGG
>JAPLGI010000134.1 GCA_026390245.1 Caldisericota bacterium | reverse complement strand
GGTTCTGATGGTCGGCGCCGGCAATGTCGGTCTTATTGTCAGCTACCAGCTGATGCAGGCCGGCATCGAAGTCGTCGCGGTCATCGAGGGCGCGCCACGGGTGGGCGGATACCTCGTCCATGCGAGCAAGATCGCCCGGAACGGTGTCCGCATCATGACGCGTCACACGGTACTGGAAGCGGTCGGCACCGACCACGTCGAAGCGGCGATCATCGCCGAGGTCGACGAGAAGTGGCAACCAATTCCTGGCACCGAGCAGCGTGTCGAGTGTGATACGATCTGTCTGTCGGCTGGGCTCAAGCCCTCCACCGAGCTTCTCGAGCAGGCAAAGGTCGATCTCGCCTATACGGGTGAGTTGGGCGGCTGGGTCGCCAAGCGCAACTGGGCGATGCGTACCAGCAATCCCGATATCTTCGCAGCAGGGGACGCTTCCGGCATCGAAGAGGCCTCCACCGCCATGATGGAAGGCAAGATCGCAGGCCTCCAGGCCGCGTACGACCTCGGGCATACAGATGTGCCGATCGAAGAACAGAAGGAGACCAGGCGCAATCTGGATGACCTCCGTGCCGGACCGTTCGGTGCCAAGATCTGTATCGGACTCAAATGTGTCGAGGTGCTGGAATGAGCTACTTTGAAACCGGAGTCATCGACGTTGTCTATCTCCGCGAGAACGGGTTCCTCCCACTTGAAGAACGTGAGAAGAAAGGACCCGTCGCTGTCATCGAGTGCATCCAGGAGATCCCCTGCAACCCATGTGTCAGCGCCTGCAAATTTGACGCCATCACCATGGATGGCATCAACGGCATCCCGCACGTCGACTTTGCCAAGTGCACCGGCTGCATGAGCTGCCTCAAGATCTGTCCTGGTCTTGCCATCTTCATCCAGGACAAGTCGAAGGCGAAGCCTTCGGTCATGGTGCCATATGAGTATCTTCCATTGCCTGTCAGGGGCGGGACGGTCACGTTGCTTGGCCGTGACGGAACTGACCTCGGGAACGGGACGGTCAAATTCGTCCTGCCTGCCGACAATGTCAGCAGGTCATCGCTCATTTCTGTCGAGTTCGACGACCCCGCTCTCTGTGAGCAGGTGCGCAACGTCAGGGTGGGGTGACGACATGAGGGGAGAAGATGAGAAGACGATTGCCTGCCGATGCGAGGACATCTCTGTGCAGGAGATCAAGGATGCTATCCATGAAGGCTATGCCGATCTGCAATCACTCAAGCGGTACGTCAAGTTCGGCCTCGGACCATGCCAGGGCAAGACGTGTATTCTGCTTGCCGCACAGATTCTTGCGCGCGAGACGGGCAGGACGCTTGATCAGATCATGACGCCTACGACACGCCCACCGGTCGATCCCGTTCCACTGGGATTTTTCGCAAAGGGCAAGGAGGCGGATGATGAGAAGTAGTTATGATTGCGTTATTGTCGGCGGCGGCATCTCAGGGCTCGCCATCGCCTACGAGCTTGCCAAGAGGGGCTGCAAAGATGTCGCCGTCCTGGACGAGTGCTACCTGGGGAGTGGGTCCACCGGACGGTGTGGTTCTGGTATCCGCGCCCAGTTTACCGGACCCGACCAGATTGTCCTCCTTCGGGAAGCAGAGGAGATCTGGTCGCACTTGTCTGAGGAACTTGGCTACGATGTCCACTTCGAGGCGTGTGGCTACCTGTTTCTGTGGGACACGCCGGAACTGGTGGAGAAGGCGAAGCACAATGTCGAATTTCAGAACAGGCACGGCGTCATGAGCCGTATCGTCGACCGTCAGGAGGCGAAGGAGATTTGTCCGTCGCTCAACACCGATTCGTTCCTTGCCGGACAGTGGTATGACAAGGACGGCATGGCGTTTCCCTTCGACACTGTCACTGGGTACGCGCAGGCAGCACGGCGCCTTGGCGTGGACATCATGACCATGACGCACGTGTTTGAGCTGGAGTCGACCGCCACTCATACGTTCATGCTGCACACGACTCAGGGCAACATCGAGACGAAAAACGTCGTCAACGCGGCTGGACCGGGTTCGAAGGCACTCGCCGCGATGCTGGATGTCGACCTGCCCTACCGCCTCGACAAGCACCAGATCATGGCGACTGAGCCACTCAAACGGTTTCTGGGCCCGATGCTGGTCAAGAATTCACTCTACTTTCTGCAGACACATCGAGGCAATGTCGTGGGCGGTACCGACACCGGAGACAAGGGTGCTACGGACGTCGACTCCACACTCGAATTCCTGACCAAGTTTGCCGGTGAAGCCACCGAGATAGTGCCGCGCCTTGCCGGTGTCAAGCTCATGCGCCAGTGGGCAGGCTACTACGTCGTCTCGCCGGACGCCCACCCCGTGCTTGGCCCCATCGACGAGGTCCCGGGCTTCTTCCAGGCCAACGGCTACTCGGGCCACGGGTTCATGATGGGCCCCATCGTCGGCCGGCTGCTGGCCGAGTACATTGCTGACGGCAAGACCAGTATCGACATCGAGCACTACAACTTCCGCCGCTTCGCCCGTGGTGAGCTGCTGACCGAAAAGGCCGTCATTGGCTGATCCTCCCGGGGTCAGGTCTACACATTTCACAAAGTCGGTGGCAAGGTTCACTCCCTGCCAACGAATATGGGGAGCACCCCCTACAGACTGCCTTCTTGCAAGGTACTATGGCTGGCATACACTGAAGTCATGGGTGTTTCATGGTCCTGAAAGGGCAGACTGCCGACTGTCGGACCAGAAATCCCATTCACCGTAGCAGGCATGCCGAATCGATGAGTGACCGCGCACGTGGATCGCCGGACAGCGATGGAGGAAACGATGACTGAACAGGTGACATTTCGGGGCTGGCCCAATTGCCGACGGCTGAGCAATGGTACCGTAGATGTGGTCGTGACGACAGACGTCGGGCCGCGGATTGTACGGTATGGGTTTGAGGGCAAGGAGAATGTCCTCTGCGAGGTCCGCGACGAGGATGGGTTGACCGGAGGGGACACCTGGCACACCTTTGGGGGCCATCGCCTGTGGCATAGCCCCGAAGCGAGTCCGCGCACGTACCAGCCAGACAACGCGCCGGTTCTCTTTGATGATGGCGAGCGGAGTATCCTCCTGAAACCGTCAATTGAAGTGGGCACAGGCATCCAGAAGGAGATGGAGTTGTCGCTGGATGCGACGGGGACAGGTGTGACTGTCACCCATCGTCTGACCAACCGTGGACTGTGGCCGGTCCGCCTCGCGGCGTGGGCCATCACCGTGATGGCACCAGGGGGCGTCGAGGTCATCCCGCAGACGCGCGTCGATACCGGATTGCTGCCCAACCGCAGCGTTGCCCTGTGGCCCTACGCCCGTATGGACGACCCCCGTGTTCACTGGGGAGACCGATTTATCGTGCTGCATCAGGACCCCGCTATCAAGTCTCCGTATAAGCTGGGCCTCACAGATGAGGCCGGATGGGCTGTTTATTTCAACAAGCATTCGGTGTTCATGAAGCGTTTTGCGTTTGTGCCGCGTGAGGCATACCCGGATTTCGGCGTGAACTACGAGAGCTATGCGACAGACTTCATGCTGGAGATGGAGACGCTGTCTCCCCTGCATACACTTCAGTCCGGCGAGACTGTGGAGCACGCTGAGTCATGGCTGCTCGTGCCAGATGTGTCATATCCGGGTGACTCAGAGGAAGACATTTCGGCCGTCTTGAGGGACTGCTGCCACAGCACGGCGTTGCAGGCAGGAGAGGTTCTCTGAAGATGGTGGGAGCGATAGCAGACGCCGGAACGCTGTACGGATTCCTTCACGGTCCGCAGCCTCTCCTTTTGCCAGGCGAATCCTCACTCTGGACAGTGGTTCTCTGGACGGTCGTCGGTTTTGTGATGGGATCCCTGCCTCTTGCAGTTCTTCTGGCGCGGCTGTTTGCACGTCGAGATCCCCGGGAGGTTGGTGACCACTATCCCGGATCCGCCAATGCGTGGCGCGTTGCTGGTCCGGTCGTGGGTCTGGTGGCTGTCATCCTTGAAGGAATGAAGGGCTTCGTCCCGGTGGCGCTTTCGTACTGGCGGTGGCACGTCACGGGGTGGGCGATTCTCCCGATCATGGTTGCCCCGCTGCTTGGGCACATGTTCTCGCCGTTTCTGCGAGGGCGTGGTGGCAAGGGCATCGCGGTGACCTTCGGCGTCTGGATGGGGCTTACCGTGTGGCGCGTCCCCATGTTTTTCGGACTGGTGCTTTGTGTTCTGGTCCTGTTCGTTCGGCTGGAGGACGCCTGGACCCTTATGCTGGGGTGGTCTGTCATCCTGGTCTATCTCCTGTGGGCATATCCTTCGGCTCCCGTACTCGTGACAGGAATTACCAACTATGGCCTCCTCATCCAGCGCCATATGCAGGATCTTCACCCACCATTTTTCAAGAGGCGGCGGGAGCGATGAGAGCATTCTGGGCGTCCCAGCAGTGGACGGTCATCGGATTCCTGACTGTCACTACCCTCATTGAGATCAGCAACTGGTTTGTCCTGCGGCGTCTGGAGGAGTTCATAGCCCTGCCGCGCGTTCCTCGAGTCTCTGTCCTGGTGCCTGCACGCAACGAAGCGCGGGTCATCGAACGGTGCGTTGCCTCACTGCTGGATCAGGACTATCCGGATTTCGATGTGCTGGTGCTAGATGACGGCTCGACCGACGGTACCGGCGAAATCCTGCACAGGCTTGCCAGTGCAGATCAAAGGCTGCTGGTACTGGAGGGTCGCCCCCTGCCAGCAGGATGGATCGGCAAGCACTGGGCGTGTCAGCAGCTGTTGGAGAAGGCCGACGGGGAATATGTGCTGTATGTCGACGCAGATACGTGGCATCATCCATCTGCCGTGCGCAACGGAGTCGCACGGATGCTTACAGGGCAGCTGGACCTGCTGTCCGCCATTCCACGCGAAGTTGTGGGGACGTTTGGAGAACTCCTGACTGTTCCAATGCCCGTATGGTCGTTCTTTGCACTGCTGCCGATGTGGCTGGCATTTCACACAGAGATGCCGGTGCTCGCATCGGCGATTGGCCAGTACATGATGTTCCGCACGACGTCGCTGAGACAAGTCGGCGGATATGAGCGAGTCCGTTCAAATGCTGTGGATGACTTATCGCTGGCTCGCCTCATCAAGGCATCGAAGATGCGCTGGCGTCTCGCAGACGGAACCAATCGGGTTTCCTGCCGTATGTACGACGGACTTCAGGAAAGCGTGCGGGGGTTCTCGAAGAACCTGTATGCGGTGTTCTATCACAGCCCACTACTGCTCACGTTTGTCTGGCTCATCGTCTTGATGGTGTACAGCGCCCCGATTGTAGTGCTGGCAGCAGCTGCCATTGGATACGCCACCCCATTGCAGGGGATCGTGACGGCGCTGGGAGCAGTCGCCCTGTCGATCCTTCAATGGAGCATCATCGCCGTACGATTCCGCTTTTCATGGGCCCTGAGCGTGACATGGATCATAGGACAGCCCATCTGCGTCTTCATTGCGTTCCGGTCGATGATACAGTCCCTGACGCGTCGCACAAGCTGGAAAGACAGGGTCATCAAGAGCTCGCAGCGGCCACAGTAGGTTGAACGCAGTGACGGGAGGGCCTACGCACGGCCCTCCCGTCACCATTTGCAGGATCAGGCCCCTCATTGGATGCAGCAGCTGCAGCTGCCTCACTTCTTCAGGGCACTCCCCTGCACTTGTTAGACTACGAGGGTCGGTCAGTTGTTCAAGTGTGGTTCTTCACTGTCCGACGCGCAGAGTCAGGGGGATGTCCACAATATCCTGTTGACTGCCGTCCTTCATGCTGGTGATGAAGACGCGAAGCGTTCCTTTGCCTGCCGGGGCTGGATTCGAGGCGGCACTGACGAGCACCAGCACCTGATCGAACGTGCCATACTCGGGTGCTCCTGCGGACGTCATGAAACTGCCCTGTCCCAGAGAGGCCAGGAGGTCGGGCGACAACTGCCGTGTCGCTTCCCAGCTGACCGTCGCTTCGAATGCCCGGGCCGTGCCGGTCGTGCGGACGCTGCCCTTCCACGAGCCGTCAGTCTGCTTAAGGAATGTGACCGATTGCTGACGGATCGGGAGCGTAACCTTGACGTTGCCCTCAGTGGACTCCATGGGGCCCAACTTGCATCCTGTCAGGGACAGAACGACAGCCAACACTAGAACAGCAATAACACTTCTTCTCATGGGCATCACCACCTTAACCGAAGTATAGCATGATAGTGTCTCCGACAGCAAACGAGTGATGTTGGTCCCCGCCTTCGCGGGGACGACAGAAAGAGCGCGGCAACCACCTTCCTATCTGTCATTCCCGCGCATGCAGGAATCCACCCTTGCATCGTGACGCTTTTCCCTGAAGCCAGGAAGTGTGCACGTGCCCCGGCACGGAATGCCTTGACGAGGGCCTCACGTTCGGCGATGACAGCCTTCAACTGTGCTTTCAGAACCTCGATCTCGGCCTGTGGGGCTTTGGCGTCAATCTTGGCCTTGAGCTGCTTCTTGAGCTCAATGACGCGAACCTCGATGGCTTTCAGCTGGACACGTTCAGCGTCGGTAAGCTGAGGCTTCTGCATCCGCTTGAAATCAATGCGAAGATGCTGGCCACCCTTGAGGGCTTTGGCAATGTCCGCCCTGAACGCCGAGAGGTCTATGCCTGCCGCCTTCGCGGCCTTGACTTTCTCCTGAACCGCCTTCGCGGCTTCACGGATCTGTTGACCAAGCGCCTTGAGCGTGGCCAGCTTTGCGTCAGCAATAGCCTTGTCTGCGGCACTGACCGGTGCGGTCGTGTCTGCACGGACGGCGGGAACAGCTATCAGTGCCCCAAGACCAAGAACGACAACAAGGATGACACTTATCAGTCCAAGACTCTTTCTTGTCATGTGTACCTCCACAACAGCAGAATTGCTTCCGGATGCACCTATTGGACTGTGAAGGGTCCAGCTATGTTCACGGCGTGTGAGCGGCAATGGTGACGTCGAGTCGTCGCGATGACCAGTGATCGTCATCGTCAGCTGGTCGACTGCGTAGTCAGACTCCTGCAGTGCTGCTCCCAGGTCCAGGTTCAGGCATCCACCCAGTGACGCCACCAGCACTTCCATTGGCCACAGCCCCTGCTTGTCGATGCCGTGTCCCGTATCAAAGACCAGTTCCACGCCGTGTGACCGCGCCACACCGATGAAGTCGCCGCTTCTCTCGAACTCGAGTGTGAATTCCATGTGATGCCTCCGACGTAAGTTGCCATACGTCATTGTAGCGTCACGAGAAGGGATGCGCAATGCTCCTCTGGCAGGAGGTCAATGGGGGCCAAGAAAGAGGCGTGGATTCTGTTGCGGGCTACAGCCCACCGCCTGGGCCCGCGGGCGCCGCAACGGGCGTCGGCAAGCTCGAAAGCGTGAAACAGGTCCCGCTGTACAGTGTCGAGGCGTCAGCGGGCAGGGTCAGGTTGCCGAGACCGCCACCCGGGGTCTTTGGTATCCCGGACATGGAACCAGGCCGTACTGGCGGAGGCAGGGCGGATAGCCGTCTCGAGGGGGAGAAGCCTGACGGCAACCGAGACCCGGCGTCTATTCCAGGAAATCCCATCCCGCTACCGATGCTGTTCGCGGTCTCCTGCAGATAGAGGACAGAAGTGTAGGTAGTCCAGTCGGCATCTGTCACAGCTGTCGCCTGGGCCACGTCCGTATGCAGGGCCCAGGCGACCCACCACTCCAGACCGTGGCGCGCAATGATGAGCGTGTGCGCAGGGTCGGTCATCGATGTCCCCAGGCTGGTGAGTTCGCTGTATGAAGCCTCAGTGATGGACGGCCTGTTGGGTGACTGCACGGTCCCGGGAACCGTCGCGAGGACGATCGCAATGACTCCGACGACCACGGCGGACCTGAGGGCCAGGTTTCCACTGCGAGCCGCGAGAAAGGCCACGAGGACGACCGCAGGGGAAAATGCCATGAGCTGGAAGCGGGATGCCATATCCTGGCTGAGGAACGGTGAGCTCAGGAAAAGTGTCAGGATCGCCGAAGCGATGACGAGCGCGCGTTCCCATGGTTGAAGCTTATGCCGGCGCCAGATCAGTACTGCCCCAGCAGCAATCGATAGCACAAGCGACAGGAGGAAAGTCTGTGGATCCTGCAGCCGCAGCCAGGTGCCCACACCTACCGAACTGCCCATGGTGCTGGAGCGGAACAATGACAGCGGGGTCGAAAGAAGAGTCATGAGCCGGGTGATGCGAGATGAGTCACCGAGGACCATCAGCAAGCCGAGCAGTCCCGCGACAGCGACGGTACCACCTCCGATGGCCAGCAGCGCGCGACGTGGCCTCCCTGATGCAAAGAGAGCCCATGTCAGAATGACGAGGACTACCAGCGCCAGCGTTACGCCGAAGGCGCCGATGTGGGTCATCCCGACCAGGCCCAGAAACAGTCCGGCTGCTGCCACGTATCGCCAGGAGCGCCGGTCCAGGCCCTGCTGCAGGCAGTACGCGCAGCTCAGCACCCAGAGCATGCCCAGAGCGTTCTTCTGGAAATCTCCGACCATCCGGAGCGGACCGGACGAAAGGACTGCCAGCGTGGCCGCGGTGATGCCCGCCCACGCGGAGCGTTTGCCACCCGGCCAGCGGATGGCCATCAGGAATGCAGGGATGGCAGCCAGTGGAGGGACAATACTGTCAAACAGCTTGGAGGCAAGCACGATCGAGGGTTCGAGGGTGAGCGTGCTTAGGGACTGAACGAGCTTGGCCAAGGCAGCCTGCAGCCAGAAGATGAGCGGCATGTCGTGCTCGGCCAGGTGACCCTTCTCAATAACGGCTCGCACCTGGACGAGGTAGTACGCTCCATTCATCCCGGGCATGAGGCTCGTGCCAAACTGTATGGACACGCGTACAGCAATCGCCGCCAGGACAACCACAGCCAAGCCAGCGAATGCCAGAACGTAACCGTGCCTTGTTTCGTGTTCCTCTCTCACCGCTTCCTCCAGGATTGACAGGCCTTCACGTGGTAGTACGCAAGACAGTATCTGTCCGTACACGTGACGGTGAAAAGAAGGCGACCAGCGAGCGTGCTACAATAAGAAGATGCACGTGCGAAGATGGACTGCGTTGAGGGGGACAGGACTGGTCGTGGCGATGATGCTCGCCGCAGCCCTGGCTTTTCCTGTGAACGATGCAGATGCTCCCACATACCCACCGAACGGGACAGCCATTCCTGCGCGGCCGACGGTGCTTCAGCGAGACGTCATCGCCCTGCGGGAGACATATCATCTTCCTGCGCTGGAACTATGTGTCATTGATGCAGATGGGATCGTTGAAGTCGCTTCTGACGGCGTGCGCAAGGCCGGGGGTACAGACACGGTCACACTTCAGGACCTCTTTCATCTCGGATCGATGACCAAGGCGATGACGGCTACCATGCTGGCAACGCTGGTCAAGGAGGGGAAGCTCAGCTGGGACATGACTCTGGCCCAAGCGTTTCCGTCGTGGGTGTCCGTCATGAATCCGCGATACCGAGACGTGACACTGGAACAGCTGCTCACGCATACATCCGGGTTGCCACGCTACACGACGGATCCTGAGTGGGAGAGCATTCCGCCATTCAGCGGAACGCCGGCACAGCAGCGACAGGCCTTCGCGCGCATGGTCCTGGTGAGACCACCCATGGGCCCGGCAGGCGTGTATCAATATTCCAATGCAGGCTACGCTGTAGCGGCCGCGATCGCGGAGCGGGCGACCGGGGAGACATGGGAACAGCTGATGCAGGAGCGCCTGTTCGGCCCGCTGAACGCAGGGGCCACATATGGCTGGCCGCTCCTGTCCGGGGTGAGCGAACCCTGGGGCCACCGGATCAAGAACGGTGTGGTCACGCCTCACGACCCATCGGACAATTACAGGGTACCCGCCGTGCTTGTCCCGGCAGGCGATGTCAGCATGTCCATTCGGGATTACGGTGGCTTTGCCCGCCTGCACCTCGCAGGACTCGAGAGTATTGATAGCAGCATTCTCTCGGCCGCGGAAATCCAGCGTCTTCATCAGCCGGTCCTGGCATACAGCAGTGGGTGGCACGAAGAACTGATTGAAGGTGTACCGACGAGTTGGCACCGGGGGACCTGCGACACGTTTGACACGTTTGTACTGCTGCAACCTTCTCGGGGTATCGGCGTGATCGCATTCACCAATGCCGACGGCGACAATACCGCAGTGCTTGCGCTGTTTGCGGAGTTGTCCAAGCTTGCCGGGATCTATGCGGGACGTTAGAGCCTGACTGCCTGTCAGTTATTGCCGGCGAGTCAGGATCCGTTGTCCGTTGCTGGTGAGTCCTTTGTGGTGCGCTTTCGGTTCTGGAGGTAGTGCAGCAGCACGGCCACGTCAGCTGGCCGGACGCCGCTGAGGCGGGACGCCTGACCCAGTGTCTGTGGCTTCGCCTCGACCATGCGTTCGCGTCCTTCCTTGGACAACGATGGCACCAGCGCGAAGTTGACCTCCTGCGGGACCGCATATCCTTCGAGCTGTGAGAGGTCGCGGACCTTCGCCTGCTGACGCACGATATACCCCTCGTACTTGACCTCCGTCTCCAGCTCCTCCAGCAGCTCGTCGTCCACGTCCGCAAGATCGGGAGCCAGGGCGACCAGGTCCTTCTTCCAGAAGTCCTGGCGCTTCAGCAGTGTGGCAAGCGACGTCGGCGTCTGGATGGAACCGACATTAAGCGTGGTCAGCCGTTCCAGCGTCGTGCTGTCCGGGTTCAGCATGCGTGCCCGCAGGACCTCCTTGAGGCGGTCCAGTTCCTGCTGCTTGTACACGACACGCTGATAGGCGGCATCGTCGATGATACCCAGTTCATGGGCAAGAGGCGTGAGACGCAGGTCGGCGTTGTCTTCCCGGAGGATGAGGCGGTACTCACAGTGACTGGGTGTGATGCGGTATGGTTCGATGAGCTCCTTGGTTGTGAGGTCGTCGACGAGCACACCCAGGTATCCGTCCGAGCGCCGCAGGACGAAGGGGTCGAGACCCCTGACCTTTTGAGCGGCGTTGATGCCGGCGATGATGCCTTGGCCTGCCGCCTCGTCGTACCCGGTCGTGCCATTGATCTGGCCGGCCAGGAACAGGCCTTCAACGCGCTTCGTCTCGAGTGTCAGCTTGAGTTCCTGCGGGTTGACGTAATCGTAGGCGATGGCATAGGCGGGGCGCATGATCTCCACGTGTTCCATGCCGGGGATGGTGCGCAGGATCTCCTCCTGCATCGGCAGCGGGACGCTCATGTACATGCCCTGCACGTACATCTCGTTGGTGTTCCGGCCTTCCTGCTCGAGAAACAGCTGGTGGCGCGTCTTGTCCGGGTACCATCGGACCTTTTCCTCGATGCTGGGACAGGTGCGCGGTCCCACATGCACCATGAGACCCATGACGGATGGCGACAGTTGCATGTACTTGCGGGTGACCTCGATGGTCTGCGGGTTGGTCCAGTTGAGGTAGCTGGGCAGCTGGTTCTCCCAGACGCGCGGCTTGCTGCGGAAGGACCAGTGTAGAGGGATGCTGTCACCCTCCTCGAGCACGAACTTGCTCAGGTCCACACTCCGCTTGTCGATGCGCGGCGTCGTGCCCGTATTGAAGCGCTGGACGTCGAAGCCCAGCTCCCTCAGGGAGTCACTGATGCCACTGCTGGCGAAGTCCCAGGCGCGTCCGGCGGGGATGGCGATGTCGCTGATGTGGATGACGCCGCCCAGGTAGGTGCCGGTCGTCAGGATGACAGTGTCGGCCTCATAACGGACGCGGTAGTTGGTGACAACCCCGGTGACATGACCGGATTGCGTGAGCAGGTGCTCCACGCGTTCCTGCTTCAGCGTCAGGTTGGGCTGATTCTCGAGGACCTGCTTCATGTTCGTACTGTACTGCCACTTGTCGCACTGAGTGCGTACACTCTGGACAGCCCGACCTTTGGAGGTGTTGAGCAGCTTGATCTGCGTCAGTGCCCGTTCGGCGTTGAGTCCCATCTCGCCACCAAGAGCATCGACCTCGCGCACCACCTGCGCCTTGCCAGGGCCGCCGATGGCCGGGTTGCACGGCATCCAGGCGATGGCATCCATGGAACCGGTCAGAACCAGTACCTGCAATCCGGCGCGCGCCGTGACCAGCGCTGCCTCGCACCCAGCGTGCCCCGCCCCGACGACGATGCAGTCGTACCTGCTGCCTCCACTGAACTCATTCTGTTCGCTCATTGGTTCATCCCCTGGCATAGTATGGACATAGCATACCACGGGTTGCGTACTGAAGCATCGGCTATGTCAGCACTTGGTATCCCGATGAAAACGGCCTTTGTTCGGAGTAGGTCCGAACAAGGGCCGCTGCTGCGGAGTAAGTCAGAAGGCGTGCCTATTTCTTCGTACTGAAGTGGAACAGCGCGTAGAGACCGCAGAAGCCGGTAATACCCGTGAACAATGCAATGACGCCCAGGATGTCAAGGACAACGCGAAGCGTCATGTTGGCATGAGAAAAGAGCCCCAGTGCAAGAAAAACAACACCTGCAACCACCCGAATGATACGATCGGTCATGCTTTCATTCTGTTTCATCGCGTCTCCTCTGTCTGGATTGTCAAGTACTTCGAGCATCATAGATTGTGTTTCAAATTTTGCAACCGTATTGCTATTCACAAATGCAACGCAAAGCCCCGCCGTAACTGTGGCGGGGTCACGAGTGTAACACTCTCTCGAGAATGGAACCGTCCCGAGAGTGTTACAGCTAGAAGATCGCTTCTCCCGAGTCCGAATTGAAGAGATGCGTGCGGGCGACGTTGACGACCAGTTTAACCATGTCACCCTGCGCGTACTCAGAAGCGCTGCTTGCACGCACGACGACCCTGGCACCAGCCAATGTCGTATGGATGAAGGTTTCACTGCCCATCATCTCGACAAATGAGATTTTTGCATCGAACGTCGCGGCGACTTCTGGCATGCTGGATTGACCCTCGACGAGCAGGTCCTCGGGCCGGACGCCCCATGCATAGCGGCCAGCCGGTACGGCCTTGACGGCCTGCCGCTGGGTGGCGGACAGCTGTATGTGCTGTCCCTCGACGTCCAGTGCGGGCGTTGGAGACAGAACAAGATCGACGGGAACGAAGTTGGAGGGAGGAGTGCCGACAAACCCGGCGACAAACTTGTTGGTGGGATTGTCGTACACCTGACGCGGTTTGCCGATCTGGCGCAGAAACCCATTTTCCATGACCGCCACGCGCGAGCCAAGGGTCATTGCCTCGACCTGGTCGTGCGTGACGTAGATGGTGGTAACGCCGAGCGTCTGATGCAGCTTGATCAGCTCCTCACGGGTCTGTACGCGTAACTTGGCATCCAGGTTGGACAGTGGCTCGTCCATGAGGAAGACCTTGGGCTTGCGGACGATTGCACGGGCGAGAGCAACGCGCTGGCGCTGCCCGCCGGACAACTCCTTGGGGACACGCTTGAGGTAGTCCTCCAGTCCGAGCATGTGGGCAGCTTCTTCGACGCGGTCATTGATCTCCGGGTTTGGGATGTTGTGCAGCTTGAGACCAAACGAAATGTTGTCGCGTACCGTCATGTGTGGGTACAGGGCATAGTTCTGAAACACCATGGCGATGTCGCGGGC
>JAPLGI010000045.1 GCA_026390245.1 Caldisericota bacterium | reverse complement strand
TGGCTGCCAAACTGGCGGATGACCTCGAAGTCGGTCGTAGAAGGGCGCCCCGAACTATCGGCCTGCCGAAGCAGGAGCCCGCGGGAGTGAACTGCCCCGATAGGTACGTCGATCCGGCCACTCTTCTCAGCGAATGTCCCGCGAACCAGGGCAAGATACTGCTTCTGCGCCTCATGGTTCCCGAGCTCCCTCTTGAAGCAGCTCCACCCAGCTGCAGAACGGGCCAGCACCATGACGCCACTTGTGTCCTTGTCGAGCCGATGCACGACCCCTGGCAGCTCAACACCCTCACCGTCGTACAGGGTGACACCGCACGCCAGAGCCACTTCGGTCAGTGTCCCGGCGACCTTCCCCGGAGCAGTGAAGACGGGGAGTCCAGCCGGCTTGTTCACCGCAATGATGTCATCATCCATGTACAGAACCGGCACCACGACCAGCCCCAGCTTCAGATCACGCATGAAAGCCCCAGCGGACGGGAAAGAGAAGCGCAAGACCACATAGTATTGCTCCGGTGGTTACCAGGCAGTCTGCCACGTTGAATACCGACCACCCACGCACCCACAGGAAGTCTGTCACCTGTCCCGCCACAATACGATCGATAAAATTGCCTGCAAACCCTGCAAAGATAAGAAAGAGACCATGGGCCAGCCCCCGATCTCCCCGGTACAAGGCTGCAACGGCCGCAACGCAGACGCCAGTTCCGAGCACTGCGTTCACTGGCACAACCCACTGCATCCCGCCAAAGAGCCCAAAAGCAACTCCCTTGTTCATCGTCAGAACTAGACCCACGGGCCCCGTCAAAACTGAGTGCCGGAAGAGAAATCGCCGAGCCATCCACTTGGTAGCCTGATCTGTCATGATCATCAGGACAACGATGACCACCCAGCGCGAAAGACCCCCCATCTTGCTCATCGTGCTCCTTTGGTCATTGCACTGCCTTCCAGACCGATTTCCACGGTCTTGCTCCTTGAAGTGTGCCCGCACACGATGTGTACTGCAGAGCGAGGCACGCCAAAGTAATCGCTCAGAATCTGCACGAGTTCTTCATTTGCCTTGCCCTCTACAGGCCTGGCATGTACATGGACACGCCAGGGAGCACCTGATTCCACATCCGACTTGCTGCTGCCCGGGATTATGTGCACATTGATCCGCATGACGTCTCCTCTTCAACGCAAGCGGGCCGCCTGTCCCTGATTGTTGGGACGGACGGCCCGGCACGTCTGCACGTCTGTCGTTCTTACTTCTTCGTCAGAAGGTGGCAGGCCACCGTGTGCCCGGGAGCTACCTCAATAGCCAGAGGCTCCTGCTCCTTGCAGATGGGCATTGCATAAGGGCACCGCGTACGGAAGTGACAGCCAGACGGAGGGTTCACTGGGGACGGGATATCTCCCTGCAAGATGATACGTTCTCTCTTGACCTCGGGATCCGGCACCGGTACAGCCGACAGGAGAGCCTGCGTGTAGGGGTGAAGCGGGTGGTCGAACAGCTCATCGTTTTCTGCCGTCTCGACGATCTTGCCAAGGTACATGACAGCGACGCGATCAGACATGTGACGTACCACAGCGAGGTCATGAGCGATGAAGAGATACGTCAGATTCAGCCTCTGCTGGAGTTCCTGCAGCAAGTTGATGATCTGCGACTGAATCGACACATCCAAAGCTGAAATTGGCTCATCGAGGACAAGCAGTTCTGGATTGATGACAAGCGCGCGCGCAACTCCAATACGCTGGCGCTGACCACCAGAGAACTCATGAGGATAGCGCCTCTCATACTCGGGGCGCAGGCCAACCGTCTCCATCATGGTAGCAACAGCCTGTCGGCGTTCCTTCCTCGTGCCGATGCCGTGCACATCCAGAGGCTCCTGAATGATGTCCCCCACAGGCATCCGCGGATTGAGGGAACCGTATGGGTCCTGGAACATGATCTGCATATTCCGACGGAGGGGTCTCATTTGGTTCGGAGTCAACTTCGTGATGTCTTCCCCTTTGTAGATGATCTTTCCACCGGTGGGCTGCAGAAGCTTCAGCATGGTTCGTCCTGCGGTCGTCTTGCCCGATCCAGATTCTCCCACCAAGCCCAGTGTTTCGCCTTGATTGATGAAGAAACTCACTTCGTCCACAGCCTTCACAGATGCGACGGTGGTTGAGAAAACTACCCCCTTGATGGGGAACCACTTCTTGAGTTTCTGGACTTCTACGAGTCTAGTTGCCATGGTCATTTCTCCTCTCTGCCTATGACTCGATGGGGTGGAAGCAACGAACCAGATGCCCAGGCGTAAGCTCAATGATCTCTGGCTCTTCCTCTCTGCACTTCTCTGTCGCAAATGGGCAGCGAGGGTTGAAGCGGCAACCCTTCGGCATGTGATACGGGGAAGGAACCATGCCCTCAATGGCTGGTAGAGGCTCATTTGTTCTCTTCTCTGTGAATTTCGGAATTGACTGCAGCAGGCCATATGTATACGGGTGGCGCGGAGCCTTGAAGATTTCCTTCGCGGTTGCGCTCTCGACGATCTTGCCAGCATACGCGATATTGATGGTCTCGGCCATTTCTGCGACGACCGCAAGGTTATGGGTAATAATGAGAATGGCCATGCCCAGCTTCTTCTGAAGTCCGCGCATCAGGTCAAGGATCTGAGCCTGGATGGTGACGTCTAGCGCTGTCGTCGCCTCGTCGGAAATCAGGAGCTCGGGATTCGAGGACAGAGCCATTGCGATCATGACCCTCTGCCGCATGCCCCCGCTCATCTCATGGGGGTACTGGCTGAAGCGCCGTTCTGGCTCCGGAATGCCAACCAGATGAAGCATCTCGATTGTACGCTTCTTCGCCTCGGCGCCATCGATCTTCTGATGCAGTGTAATTGCTTCACTGATCTGATCGCCAATCGTATAGACTGGATTGAGCGATGTCATGGGCTCCTGAAAAATCATGGAGATCTTGTCACCGCGTATCAGGCGTGTTTCCTCTTCATTCTTCTTGAGTAGATCCTCGCCATGGAAGAAGATCTCGCCTCCGATGATCTTTCCGGGTGGATTGGGAATGAGGCGAATGATCGAGAGAGCCGTGACGGACTTCCCACAGCCAGACTCACCCACCAAGCCTACGACCTCTCCCCGGTGAATAGTGAGGTCAACACCATCCACGGCTGGAACCACGCCGTCCTCTGTATAGAAGAAAGTCCGCAGATTCTTTATGTCAACTAGTACTTCTCGATTGTCCACGGATCCCCCCTACAGTTTCAATTTCGGATCGATGGCATCGCGGAGTCCATCTCCGAAGAAGTTGAATCCAAGAACAGTCATGAAGATCGCAAGTCCAGGGTAGATGATGAGACGAGGCGAGTTCCAGATGAACTGCTGAGCATTCTGAAGCATGTTTCCCCAACTGGCGAAAGGTGCTTGAACTCCGAATCCCAGAAAGCTGATGGATGCCTCATAGATGATGGCTCCACCGATACCGATGGTCGTCGAAACAATCAGAACTGCCAGCGTGTTCGGAAACAGATGCCTCCACATGATGCGGTTGGCACTTGCGCCGATCGCACGAGCCGCCTCCACGTATTCCTGCTCTTTGAGGGAAAGCGTCAGGCCCCGGACAAGACGGGCGTCAACCATCCACCCAAACACGACAATGACCAGAATAATCTGCCCAACACCTTTTCCGATGACGCTCGCCAGGGCTATCAACAGCGGGAATGTCGGAATTGACAGCATGGCATCAGTGAACCGCATGAGAATATTGTCAGCCCAGCCGCCGTAGTAGCCTGCTGCAAGGCCGACGACCGCGCCTACGATCGTGGACGTGATGGCCGAGATGAATCCGATGAACAGGGATATGCGTCCTCCGAAGAACATCCGGGCAAGAACGTCACGACCGTAGTCGTCGGTCCCCATGGGATGAGCGCTCGACGGCACATTGAACAATCCCTCGATGCCCTCGATCTGAGCGTTGGGGTCAGCACGCCATACCAGGGGTCCCACAAAGACAAACAGTAAGATGAGGATAAGCATGAATGCGCCCACCATGGCCAGCTTGTGGCGCGTCAGACGGTGAAATACCATTCCGACATAGGTGTAGTCCTCAGAGGACTTCTTCTGACCCTTCTTCTTGGCTTCAATAGCTTTTTCCGCCATGATGCCCTCCTAGCTGTACTTGATACGCGGATCAATCCACGCGTATACGATATCTGCCACCAGATTGAACACGATGACCAATACACTGGCGAGCATAAGGCCGATCATGGCCGTAGGATAGTCGCTCTTGATTTCCGCCTGAATGATAAGACTTCCCATTCCTGGAATGTTGAAGATCGTCTCTGTGATGGCCGCGCCACCGACAATGCCCGGCACCGACAATGCAATCAGGGTAACAATCGGGATCATTGCATTGCGCAGCGCGTGCTTGTTGATGACTAGACGCTCTGGAGCGCCCTTGGCACGAGCCGTACGTATGTAGTCCTGTCGTACGACTTCAAGCATTGATGAACGCATGTAGCGTGCCCAACCGCCTATCGAGATGAAAGAGAGAACGAAGACGGGAAGCACGAGATATTGTGCCCGGTCCCCGAACTTGACCCAGAACGAAGCATCTTCCAGTCCGGGCGTAATGATTCCGCCTGCAGGAAGAAGAGGAGTCATTCCGTCCGGCCGCTTGAGAACGACGCTGAACAGCATCATCATCATCAGCCCCAACCAGAACGAGGGCATGGACATGCCAAGAAAACTGAAGACTGTGACAACATAGTCCGTCACAGAGTACTGCTTGACCGCGGAGATGATGCCTATCGGAAGGGCAACAGCGAGAGATACCAGCAGTTCGATCCCCATGAGCCGAACGGTCACAGGCAACGCCCTCGCGATGATGTCACGGGCCAGGGAGCCAGGATAAAGCAGAGAGGGGCCCCAATCCCCCCGAATGACACCGCCAAACCACTTGAAGAACCTCAGGTACCATGGAAGGTCGAATCCCCAAGCCTTGATCAGGCGCTGGATGTCGGACTTCTTGATTCGCGGGTTCTCAATCAGAGCCGCGAATGGGTTTGGTACGAGGGAGAAGATGCCAAAAGACACGATCATCACGATCAGGATGAGCGGGATCATGCCCAGGACACGCCGAACTATGTAGTCTCTCATTTTGGCGAAGACTCCTTTCAGCAGTCTCCCACGTCTCTCTGCAGAAACGTGGGAGCCGACAAATGAACCTACAGGTCTTCAGACTCCATTGTCGCGGTGTCGACAGACCTGGCGATTGTAGCTACTTCCACCAATACCAGTACTGGACGTTCCAGTTGTTGTAGATGGTGGAGGAGAAGAAGTGGTCGTAGCCCTTGATGCCCTTGCGGACTTCGTCGGGGTAGACGCGCTGCTCAAGATAGAAGCACGGAAGGTCCTCGCCCCAGATGTCCTGGATGTTGGAGTATGCTTCCTTGAGGACGGCAGCCGTAGTAGCCTTCTGTGCTGTGTCGATCCACTTGTCCATCATCGGGTTGTTGTAGCGGTAGTTGTTCTGGCCCTGCATGCCGTTGGCTTCGGTCGGGATCTGGTTCGAATGGAACTGGTTGATCGAGCCGAAGGCGTCGTAGTTGCTGAAGCTGATGCCGTGGAGAGCCACGATGAAGGTGCCGGCCGTGGCAGAGTCCAGCATGGCGTTGAAGTCCATGGGATCGTGCTGGACGGTGATGCCCATCTTGGCGAGCATGGGCTGGATGAGGGTGACTTCACGGATACGGAAGGCGGCGCCCTGCGAATACGGGATCTTCAGGACGGCTGCGGTGCCATCGGGAAGAATGCGCTCCGTCTTGGCGGCGTTCCACTTCCAGCCGGCGGCATCCAGGAGCTCGTTGGCCTTGTCGAGGTTGTACGCATACTTGGCCAGGACCGGCTTGAAGTAGGCGGAACCGGAGGACAGGGGTGAGAGGACGGCGTCGGTGCCGACCATGGCTTTCTGGGTGATGAGCTTGCGGTCGATGCCGTAGTAGAAGGCC
>JAPLGI010000005.1 GCA_026390245.1 Caldisericota bacterium | reverse complement strand
GCTCTGGTACAAGGTCGACTGTACGTCCCTCAAGCTCAATCAGACCAGCGGTTACGTAGCCTCGTGGGTCGTGAAGATACAGACAGTCGTGGTTCCTCCGTCTGCTCCGACGACGTTCACGGCATCGGCTCTGCTGGCTCTCTGGCATCCGAAGCTTCCGCAGTCGACGAAGACATTGGATGCCGCGAATCTCCGCAGTGGACCTTCAGTTACGTTCGACCGCGCTGGTGTCCTTTCCACAGGAACAAGCATTGTGATCACTGGCTACGCCATGAATGAGCAGAAGGAGACATGGTGCCGTGTTACCGCAGCCGAGAAGACAGGATGGGTCTATGCGGCCTTGCTTAGCTACTCGGAGAAGATGCCGGCTATCCTTCTTGCCTCGACAGTGGGGAAGAGTCTTGCGTCCGTGGCTCCGTCCACGCGCCTGGCAGCATCGCCGTTTGCCGCAACAACGGATGAGGTGCCATCTGCTGACAGCAAGTCCATCATAGGCGTAGCCACAGATGGCAAACAGGTGTTCCTTCAACTGTCTTCTGATAGTTCTTCCGCGGGCTGGATGGCAATGGCTGAAGGGACGGTCGTTGGTGCAACCGGTTCTGGAGGCGCCGTTTGCAGTCTGACGGGCATCGAACTGGTATCATCGAGTGGGTGGACCGGCATCACCATGCACATTGATGGGGACAAGAGCGGGTTGTCGATTCTACGGGGACATGTGCCCGAACGCCTGGAAATCTCACTGCCAAGGTTGGTGCAGTCTGCACAGCCGAGCATTGCGGGCGTGCCGACGAAACAGGTTTCGGCCGTGAAGGTGTGGGCAAGTTCGGCAGGCTTCGTGTCCGACGTCGTCATCTATCTTGCCGGGAAGGACATCGGCGTGAAGCAGTCGACCAGCGCGTCGACCGTGCAGCTGGTGATAAGTGATGCTGGATCGACCGAGCCGTCAAAGGCCGTCTTCCTGCGAAGCGAGCTATTGTCCAGCAGCGAAGAGACTTTTTTTGCAGACGGGGCCACGTTCGTACCCCTCGTCAACGTCGCGAATGCCTATGATGTATTGCTGTCATGGGACGCGGCCAATCAGCAGACAAGTCTCACACTCGGCGATCGACAGTATGTTCTGAAGGAAGGACTCCGCACTCTGAAGATTGCTCAGGGCAGCAACCACTGGAGCGAGGAGATGGTTGTTGCACCGAGGATCCTGAGTGGACTGCTCTATGTTCCGGTGGCCACAGTGGCTCATGTGTTTGGCCTTGAGGCGTCGGGAGATGCCTTGCGTGTGTATCTTGATCCGATCATTTCGTCGATAGTGCTTGCAGGCACCTCTGACACAAGATCAGGAAACATCACGATCAGTTCGGCCAGTGACCTCAGACTCACCAAGACTACCGACGGCGACTATTGCACCTTTCAGCTGGAAGGAGTTGCGACGCCGGCAGTCGGCGGCAACCGGTCGCTTTCGACGTGGGCCGATGTCGCTGTAAAGCAGCGTATCAACGATGTTCCTCCATCCATCGAGTTGCGCTTGCACACTCCAGACTCTTCGGCAGATGTGCAGAACCCACAACCAGGGGTCTATGTCATTGTGCTGTCCGATGCCACGGGGAGCAAGCTCCAGGGAAAGAAGGTGATTCTTGATCCCGGCCACGGCTTCATGTCATCGACAGGCTACTTTGACGCCGGGGCCATCGGTTCTTCGGGAACAAAGGAGTCGTCGGTGAACCTGTCGATTGCGCTCAAGGTGAAGGCGTTGCTGGAAGCCGACGGAGCCCTTGTCGTTATGACACGATCGGATGATTCGTCAAAAGACAATCCTGACCTCACGAAGCGGGCGCAGATAGCCAATGGTTCTGGGGCAGACCTATTCCTGTCGATTCATCAGAATGCCACAGATGCCGGACCATTGATGGGAGGGACTGAGACGCACTACTGGTTTGACCAGTCAAAGGTCTTTGCCGCACTGGTCCAGAAGCACCTTGTCCTGGCGTTGGGAACAACAGATCGAGGAACGGAGAAGACGTCACTGTACCTGGTGTCGCACATCGATACCATGCCTGCTGCCCTGGTGGAGTGCGCGTTCATCACTAGCAGTCAAGAGGAGCGTCTTCTCCGCGAGGACGCTTTCCAGCAGAAAGTGGCGCAGGGTATTGCAGATGCCGTCGTCGAGTACTTCAGCAAGTAGAGGCGCCTAATGGAATCATACGTCGGCGTGTTCGATTCAGGAGTCGGAGGCCTGGCGGTTGTCCGGGAACTGAAGAACCGCTTGCCGCGAGAAGCCATCATGTACATCGCCGACTCTCGTTTCTTCCCGTATGGAACCAAGCCGAGAGAGCAGGTGATCAGCAGGGCAACGGCGCTCGTCGAATTCCTGGAGGCTCACGGAGCCCACATGGTTGTTGTTGCCTGTAACACAGCCTCGAGCGCCATTTTCCCGGACATCCAGCATCGTGTGGGTGTCCCGGTTCTGGGAATGATCTCTGCCGGCGTGAAGAGTGCCCAGCTGGCCACCCGCAATGGGCGAGTCGCGGTTCTCTCAACCCCTGGGACGGCACGGAGCCATGGCTATCTCAGGGCCATGGGCCTGCTGGATCCTACGGTGGACATGATTGAACTCCAGTCGCAGGAACTCGTGAACCTCGTGGAAGCCGGCAGCATTGACGGTCAAGATGTGGCCGCCTATGCCGCGGACGTTTTGAAACCGGTACGGGAATTCAGAGCTGACACGCTTGTTCTTGGCTGCACGCACTTTCCTTTCCTCAACAGCCTTATTCAAGGTATTCTCGGGCCAACTGTCAAGATCGTGGATCCTAGCAAGGAACTGGCATACGAGGTGGGACTGGTGCTTGAGAAGTGCCGGTTGACCACAGGGGCTGGACGCCAGGACAGATTCTTTACCACAGGAGACCCTGACGACTTTCTGGACAAGGCCCGCCTCTTTCTCGGTGACTATGTCAGCAAAGTGGAGGTTGCAGACGTTTGAGGCTGCGACTTGTCACTGGCAACACTCACAAGCTGCAGGAGTACGGCAGGATTCTCAGCGGTCTGGGCTGCATGCTCCCCCTGGATCAGCTGGATGCAGATAGCGTTGAAGAGTGTGGCGTCACCTATTACCAGAACGCATACAAGAAAGCCTTCTTGGGAATGCACAGTGTCCCGGCAGCCCTGGCTGATGACTCCATTGTTCTCGCGGACGACTCCGGGCTTGAGTTGTCCCTCTTTGAGAACATGCCCGGAGTCCGATCCGCACGTTTTCGGTATGCGGATCTATCGGAAAAGCCTGCGCTCTCGGCATTTCTCTCAGAACATCGAGTTTCGGCAACGCCGGCGCGGTTCATTTGCTGGATCGTCGCGTTTCTTCCTGGATCAGGCCACTGTATCGCTTGTTCAGGTTCTGTTTCCGGGATCGTGGCTCTCGAATCGCGAGGCTTCCAGGGATTTGGATATGATCCCCTGTTTACGCCGGACGGATACTCTCTCACCTTCAGCGAGATGGATTCTTGTTTGAAAGACCGTATCAGCCATCGAGCGCGCGCCGTCCAGGCTCTGTGGTGCGCTCTGCAGAAAACCTTGCCGCTGAGACCTTGATTTTTGGCTGATTGCGTGTATTCTTCTTCTACTCGGGGTGTGGCGTAGCTTGGTAACGCGCATGGTTTGGGACCATGAGATCGGTGGTTCAAATCCACTCGCCCCGACCATGGGCCCATAGCTC
>JAPLGI010000140.1 GCA_026390245.1 Caldisericota bacterium | reverse complement strand
TGGTCGGGGCGACAAGATTCGAACTTGTGACCCCCAGCACCCCATGCTGGTGCGCTAGCCAAACTACGCCACGCCCCGACTATTTGTTCTCAACCAGCTTCTTCAGCTTCCCGCTAGCCCGAAAGGTCACAACCCGTTTCTCCGGCACGTTCACCGCTTCACGCGTTTTCGGGTTCACGCCCGAGTGAGCCATTCTTGTGGACACGCAGAAAGCCCCAAAACCGGTCAGGGTAACCCTACGACCTGCCCGCAACTCCTTGCTGGAAGTGCTCAAAGCCTGGTGCAGCACGGTTTCCACAACGGCCCTGGAACAACCTGTCTTCGCTGCAACCACCCTTACAAGATCCGACTTTGTCACCTGACCGCCTTTTCGAACCAGTTTGCAGTGGCCCGCTTTTCGTTTCCCAGCTCACCAGACACTGGAGACCAACCAGAGGCATGATGCTTCCAGCGATGACCTCGTGCAACTGATGAACTACAAGCGAATCAATGTTACTCGGTTCAGCGATTTTTGCAAGAGCCTCGAGGGTCAGGAACCCCCCAATGACGTTGCGTTGGTCATCTTGAAGATGAGAAGCCGTGTACTCACGCCCTGGAGTCGACGACACGAGTGCAGGTCGTCATTCCAACTCCACGCTGACGTCGGCGCAGACTCGCCTCAGCCCATCCAGAACTTGATCGATCACCATAGGGGGACAGGACGTGCCGCTGACCACCCCCACGATATCCCCACAGTCCAGCCCCAGATCGCCCAGCTCAGCCACGTCCTGGAGAAGGTATGTCTTGTGACACATGGAACCTGCAACCGTCGCCAGTCTCCTGGTGTTGGCGCTGGAACTATCTCCCAGGACCAACATGACTGTGCAGCGCCGGGCCAGACCGCCGGCTGCGTCCTGTCTTCGCAATACCTCGGGACAAAGTGTCATCTCCTCGACAACTTCAACTCCTCTGCGTCGGAACCATTCCAGGACTTGCTGCCTGAACTCACGCGACTGTGTCGTCTGATAAACGACTCCCACTCGGAACGCTGACGTCCCAAGCATGTCCAGGTCCTGCTCCGAAGCCACGACGCTCAGCAGCTGACGACCCGCAGCCTCCATCAGGTACTGCGTCTCTCGATGCTCTTTGTCTCCGACGACGACGACAGGGACGCGGGCATCTGCCAACCGGCCTGCGGCGTCACGTGCTCTGTTGACAATGGGACAGGTCAAATCCAGTACTGCTCGCGCCCCGGAAATCCTTCCAAGGCGTTCAGGCAACGTGGAACCATGAGCAGGCAGGAGGACAGTCGAAGCACCCAGTTCTTCGTCCCCCAGCAAGTCGACGGATTTCAGCCCCATGGAACGAAGGCGGTTCATCTCGCCTGCATTGTGGAGCAGTGTGTCAGTTGCAGCCACGGGCCCTTCCGAGCGCAACGCCTTCTCAGCAGCGTCAATTGCTCGCCGGATGCCCGAACAGTAGCCCAGGTCGTGTGCCAGAATCACACGCATGTCAGGCATGCCCCTCTTCCTGCAGCGCCCGTATACGACCCATGATGTCAGTGCTGATCGCTGTCAGATCCTCTTTGCGACTCTCACGCTCGGGCGGAAGGTGATAGGTGATGGGCTTGCCAATGCGTATGGTGATACGACCGACTCTGGGCACTCTCCTCTGCCTGGGCCAGCATTCGTATGAGCCGATAATGGCCATCGGAACCACTGGCGCACCTGACTTCACTGCCAGAAAGGCCGCGCCATTGTGAGGAGTCTGCAGACGTCCGTCCGGCGACCGCGTTCCCTCCGGGTAGATCATGCACAGGTCACCGTGGTCCATGATTGCGAGCACTTTCTGGAGAGCACCCTTGTCGGCAAGGGATTCCCTGTCGATACGCACACCACCGAGACGTCGAATGAACGGTCCCAGCAGCGGCTGCTCGTACATCTCCTTGCGTGACAGACTATATGTCTTGCGAGGCACGGCAAAAGCGGCAAGCATGGGGTCCAGATAGCTGCAGTGGTTGCCGCAGATCAGTCCTGGTCCATGTCTCGGAACATTCTCGAGCCCAATGACACGGAGCTTGAAGAAGGTCCTGAACCAGAGCCTGCCTATCGGGACAACCAGCTCATACAACATTCTCGAGCCTCCTGCGGTATTCGGAGACAATCGCCTGCACGATTCCATCGAGCCCGTCTGCAGAATTGTCCAGCTTGACATAGTCCGCCGTACATCGAAGAGGCGAGTCCCCTCTGGATGAGTCAATTGCGTCGCGCTCCCTGATGTTGGATAGTACCGCTCCATAGTCGACCGGGGCGCCCAGACGCCCCAGCTGCACAACCCGCCGCCTCGCTCGGACATCGGGGTCCGCCGTGATGAACACCTTCAACAAGGCGTCGGGAAGGACTGTCGTTCCTATGTCACGGCCAACCATGACAACGTCATGCATCTCAGCGATGCGCCGCAGCTCCCTGTTCACAGCCGCCCGCACTTCTGGCACCGCACTGACAGGTGACACGAGCCCGTCAACCTTCGGGTCGTGGAGGGACATTCCGGGGATACAGCCATCGAACAGGACTGTGTCTTGAGTCTCATAGCTGATGCAACGCTCGAGGATCTCCAGAAGCCGATCCCTCTGCAGACTAACATCAAACGGGAAGCGCTCCGCATATGCCGCGGTGAATACCCTGTACAGCAGGCCGGAGTCCACAAGCATGAGACCGACGTCGCTGGCTACGCGCAATCCAACAGAAGTCTTGCCTGACCCGGAGGGTCCGTCGATCGCAATGTCCCGTCTCACAGAGCCTCCCCCACGAGGGCTGAAGTAACGTCAGCAAAGGAGATGGCACCCTCCCGCAACATCGTCCACGACCCTGGCGCCAACCCGACAACCGTCGATGGCCGACCTTCAGGACGTTCTCGACTGTCGAGGACCAGATCGGCTTGCTCCAGCAGTGAAACTGCTCCTGGCGCTTCCAGACACTCTATGACCGTCTTTCCGCTCTCGTTCAGACTCGTCTGGGCCATCACAAGACCATGGGTTAGGAGGCGATGGAGTCCCGCGTGCCGAGGCACCCGAAAGCCAATGCTGGATGCTTCCGGATATGGCGGTGGCTGAGTGTGGATCCCGCTTCCAACGACGTTCACGACAATGGTCAGGGCACCCGGCCAGAATGCTTTGGCAAGGTGCTCGGCCATCCCGCGAACGGCAGGGTCGACCCATGGCAGGAAACGAACGATGTCCGAAATGAAGACGGGCAGCGGCTTATGCGAATCACGATGCTTTGCCGAGAATACCCTGGCAACAGAAGCCGCACACGCCGCGTTGCAGCCGATACCGTAGACCGTGTCTGTGGGAAACACCGTGACAGCCCCTGCGACGATACGCTCGGACAGCCGGCGAACATCGGCGTCCGAACAGGCATCCAGCAGGACAATCTCAGGCGGGCTCATCTAGCGTCTCCGAAAATACGACCGATCAAGCTTGGGCTCTTGTCCGGCCCTCAAGCGGCCGATGTTCGCGCCATGTCGAGCAATGCCGAGCACAGCAAGCAGGGAGTAGACAAGAACCAGCTGCAACGGCTGTCTTAGAAGAAGCGCCATGAATGGAAGGGCAGTGAAAGCAACCACTGAAGCAAGAGAAACGGTATTGCGCAGTACCATGGCACCAAGCCAGACTCCCAACTCCAGCAGAGCAACGGGCCAACTCAGAACAACCACTACCCCGAATGTCGTCGCAACTCCTTTGCCCCCCTTGAACCCGGCAAGAACCGAGAAGTCATGACCCAGAACCACAACAGCAGCAGCTATCAGAACAGTATACCCTGGCACGTTGGGAACGAACACTTCAAGCGCGATCAGGAGAAGCACGGACTTCAGAAAGTCGCCGGCAAAAGCGAACACGGCGGGGACGGGACCGACAGCACGCAACACATTCGTGGCTCCCATGTTTTTGCTGCCGACCTTCGTGATGTCGACACCCGTCAGAACCTTGGCAAAGATGTAGCTGAAGGGGACAGAACCCACCAGATATGCGACAGCAGCAACCACGACATCACGCAACACATAGCTCACCGTGTTCATGTCGCTCGATGTGCCTCCGCATACCGTGGCAAACCCCTGAGGTCACGCGACCAGCGTCCGCCCTGCAGTCCATATCGCTTGAACTGGCCAAGTATACCTTGCTCGAGTCCATCGTCAATCTCGAGCAGCAGCATCCCGCCGGGCCGCAGCCAATCACAAGCCTGTGCAATGATTCGTTTGAAGAAAACCATGCCCGACGTCCCGCCATAGAGCGCCCCGACCGGTTCGAGAGGCGAACACGCATGCGCCCCGGCCAGGCGCTGTGCGCACACATAGGGAGGATTGCTGACAATGACATCGACGTGACCGCGGAACTCGGCAATCGTGCGACCCCATGCCGTCAGCACGTTGCCTTGGACGAACCTTACCCGATCGGACAGACCCATATCCAGGGCAGATTCGCGCGAACATGACATCGACACCGGGTCCAGCTCCATTCCCATGACCGATACCTGTGGCAGTCTGGAGGCCAGTGCCAGGGCGATCGCCCCTGAACCAGAACAGAGATCCAGCACGACAGCACTGGACAGACCCTCCAGGACAATGAAGTCCTCAGCCATCTGCACGAGATGCTCGGTCTCCGGGCGAGGCACGAGAACACCTTTCCGCACCCGCAAGACAATGTCACAGAATGCAGCCTGCCCGGTGAGATACTCGGCAGGATATCCATCGGCCAGCTGCTGTGCCAAATGGTCTGCAAGTGCCTGCATCCCTGCGTCACCAGCCAGACTCAGCCGAACAAGCAGATCTGATCGACCCCATCCTCTTGTTGCGGCAACAGCATACTCCAATTCACCATGTTTCGACGCCGAAAGCCGCGCGTGCTGCTCAGCATGAGTCAGTATCTCTCGCAGAGTCAATCGTCGTTGTCCTGCAGGATGGGTGTCTCAAGCGTTCTCTCACGGAAGGCCCGGTGAAGAGCGTCGATAACTGGATCAAGATTCCCTTCCATGATCAGGGGAAGGTTGTACAGCGACAGGCCAATCCTATGATCAGTAAGGCGACCTTGAGGGAAGTTGTATGTACGAATACGCATGTTGCGCATGCCACTGCCGATCTGAGCCCTGCGCTCACTGATCATCTCGCTGTCGGCTTTCTCCTTCATGAGCTCATAGACACGAGATCGCAGTACCTTCAGAGCCTTCTCCTTATTCTTCAGTTGGGACCTTTCATCCTGACATGACGCAGTGATGCCCGTTGGAATATGTGTCATCCGGACGGCCGTCTCCACCTTCTGGACATTCTGTCCACCGTGTCCAGACGCATGGAACAACTCGAGCTTGATGTCGGCGTCGTCGATGTGCATGTCGACATCTTCGGCTTCGGGCAGCACCGCTACGGTGGCAGTCGAGGTATGAATGCGTCCAGAAGCCTCCGTCTCTGGAACACGCTGGACTCGGTGGACCCCGCTCTCGAACTTGAAGAGCTTGTAGCTACCCACCCCAAGTACCGAGAAAACGACTTCCTTGAAGCCGCCGATCTCGGTTGGATGACTCGAGATGACCTCTATCTTGAGCCCATGCTGACTCGAGAAGTACGAATACATGCGGAACAGGTCGGCCGCAAACAAGGCCGCCTCGTCGCCGCCGACACCGCCTCGGATCTCGACGATGATGTTCTTGTCATCGTCGGGGTCTTTGGGAATACGTTCTTCCTCAATCTGGGCGAGAGTGGCTTCTAGCTCCAGCCTGAGCCGAACATTGTCTTCTTCGACCATGGTCGCGAACGTGGCATCTGTCGGCTCCGCGAGAAGGGTAGTGTTGTCACTGAGCTCCGCCTTCAGAGACTCTTCGCGCGTGAGCAGCTTGAACAAAGAATCCATAGTGCGCCGCTCCAGAATGAGCTTCTGGATTTCCTTCTGATCAACGTCGTAGCGCAAGCTGGAAATCCGCTCGTCGATCTCATGAATCCTGCGCGCCAACTGTTCTGTTTCCTGGCTCATGAGTTCCTTGTCCACCTCAAATGAGGCGTTCCTTTTCCAATATGCTTTCTGGCCGACCGGGAACCACGTGGTGCTCCCGACACCGTGCCTCGTAGTTCTCGGCAGCCCCCACCATGACCACCGGGTCATCGTATCGCGCAGGGCGCCCGTTGACGATCCGCTGGGTACGAGTCGCTGGTCTGCCGCATACCATGCATACTGCCGTCAACTTCGTCACTTCTTCTGCAAGCGAAAGCAGTTCAGGCATTGGCCCGAACGGCTCACCGCGAAAATCCTGGTCGAGCCCGGCGAGAATCACGCGTACGCCTTTGCCCGCAAGATACTCGGAAACCGCAATGATCCCAGGATCAAAGAACTGCACCTCGTCAATGCCGACGACTTCCACCTGCCGCTCCTCGACAATCCTGAGCACGTCGGCAGGAGAAGCCACGATAGCCGACTCAAGGCGAATGCCCGAGTGGGATGTGATCGTGTCGAGCCCATAGCGGTCATCCAGAGACGACTTAAGGGCGATGACCTTCTGTCTCGCAATCTGAGCCCTCTTGAGACGCCTGATCAGTTCCTCGGACTTTCCCGAGAACATGCAGCCGGCAATAACCTCGATCCTGCCGGAAACACTATCCATGATATCTAGCGTCCAGCGCCGTCTTGCGCAACGATGTTGGCCAGGAACTCCCTGTTGTTGGCTGTTCTCTGAAGCATGGCTATGAGTTTCTCCAGGCTCTCGGTTGGATCCTCGTTGCCAATGAACTGCCTGAGAGCCCAGATCTTGCGATACTCCTCGGGAGTGTAGAGGAGTTCTTCACGGCGAGTGCCGGACTTCCGAACGTCGATGGCAGGGAAGATGCGACGCTCAGCCAGCTCGCGGTCCAGAACGAGTTCCATGTTGCCCGTTCCCTTGAACTCTTCGTAGATGACCTGGTCCAGGCGGCTGCCAGTCTCGATGAGCGCTGTTGCGATGATTGTGAGACTTCCACCTTCGACCATGTTCCGGGCGGCTCCAATGACTCTCTTCGGGCCGCGGATTGCGGTTGGGTCGAGACCACCGGACAGGGTCTTGCCAGAGGAGGAACTGATGAGATTGTAAGCACGCGTCAGCCTCGTGATACCATCCATGAGGATGACGACATCCTTCTTGACCTCAACGAGGCGCTTTGCACGCTCCAGAGCCAACTCAACAACTCGAATGTGGTTCTCGGGAGGCTGATCAAACGTAGAACTGATCACCTCGCTCCGAATCGACTGCTTCATGTCCGTGACTTCTTCGGGTCGCTCGTCAATCAGGAG
>JAPLGI010000187.1 GCA_026390245.1 Caldisericota bacterium | reverse complement strand
TCCACAGGTATAAACGTCTAGGGCAGCGTATCCGTACTCAGGCCATGTGTGAATGGACAGATGCGACTCGGAAATCACTACTACCCCACTAACCCCCTGAGGAGTAAAATGGTGAAACGCCAATTCCAGGATCTCTGCATTCGCTTGCAGAGCAGACTCGCGCAAGATCTCCTTAACTCTGTCCAGATCGTTTAAGACATCCGGATTACACCCAGAGACCTCGACTACCATGTGTCTACCTTCGGTGCGCATCTCGACCACCACCCCCTTTCAAAGATTAGTAAAGTAAGGATGAGGACGTTACTTTAACGTGTAGCATCATACCAGCAATCGACAGGATTGCAATGACGATGAGCCTCATGCTTGCACGTGAGTGACAATGCACCGGGGGTATGAGAAAACAGCCGTGTATCTGATCAACTCCCCCGCGTGATGATGGGGAATCCCCAACTTCGTAGGCCCTACTGACAGAAATCAGTTCAGAAAGAGGTCTCCAGCTGTTCTTGCGAGGAAACGAGAAGCGCTCAGTCTACGGGGGTGTCGGGCTTCTCGTCCAGTTCGGCGGGCACGTCCTCGGCGTCGAGCACTACCTGGGCGGCTACGACGTTTTCCTCGTCCACCAGGATGTCGAATGACCCGAAGGGGCCCTGGTAGACCGTGCCGTACCCGTCCTTGACCGAGCGCTTGGCCATGGCAGGAATCCCGGCGGCGGCAAACAAGCCAACGATCATGCTTGCTTCCATCTCGTCCGAAGCTGTCGTGATGGCAATCAGTTTTGTATCCATGGCAGTAGTATAGCCGGGATGGCGATCTGTACCACAAGCACCCCGGTGACTGCCTCATCGTTGCATTTTGGGCCCACGACCGTAGAATGTGTAAGAATCAGTTGTGGAGGTAACCATGGTCAGAGTTCGCTACGCACCGAGCCCCACCGGACACATCCATGTTGGCAATGCCCGGACGGCGATTTTCAACTATCTGTATGCCAGACACGAGGGTGGAACCTTCGTCATGCGCCTCGACGACACGGACCTCGAACGATCAACCGAGGAGAATATCGACTCGATGCTCGACGATATCCACTGGCTGGGCCTGGAGTGGGACGAAGGATTCCTCAAGGGCGGCAACCTGGGCCCCTATCGTGAAACTGAGCGCAAACCCCTCTACGATCTGTACCTCCAGCAGCTGCTCGACGAAGACAAGGCGTACCGGTGTTTCTGCACGAAGGACGAGCTTGAAGCCGAACGCCGCAGAGCGGAAGCTGAGCATCGCATCTACCGATATGGCGGCGCCTGCGCCCACTTGAGCGCGGAACAGGTCGAGCAGAATATCACGCAGGGCAAGCCATATGCGATCCGCCTGCGTATTCCAGAGGAAGACGTCATCGTCCACGATCTCGTTCGGGGTGACGTCCAGTTCAAGACCGAGGAATTCGACGATTTTGTCATTGCCCGCCAAAACGGCATACCCATCTACAATTTCGCGACCGTCATCGACGATGCGCTGATGGAGATCACGCACATCATTCGGGCAGAAGAGCACCTGTCGAATACGCCGCGCCAGGTTTTCATCTATCGGGCACTCAACTTTGACGTCCCACAGTTCGCTCACGTCTCACTCATCCTCGCCCCAGACCACAGCAAGCTGTCCAAGCGGCACGGCGCTGTGTCAGTCGGCGAATACCGCCTTGAAGGATACCTTCCCGAAGCGCTGATCAACTACCTCGTGCTCCTTGGATGGTCTCCCAAGGACGACCGCGAGTTCTTCACCGTGGACGAGCTCATCAAGGAGTTTTCGCTCGAGGGCGTGGGCAAGTCCGGCGCTGTCTTCGACAAGAAGAAACTGACCTGGATGAACCACATGTACCTCGGCAGGAAAGACGCTGTAGCCATTCTGACGATCCTCAAGGAGGACTTCGCCGAGCAATATGCTGCGGCATTCGGAGGACTTCCTGAGGACAAGACGCTGGCTGCCATCAACCTGACCAAGGGCAACGCGCAGGTTCTCCCGGACCTCTTCGCACTCGCTCGCAACATCGTCCAGCCGGACATCGTCATCACGGACGAGAAGTCACAGGAAGTCATCGCCTCGCCCGAGGCAAAACAGGTCGTGCAATACCTCGTGGACCACTTCGACGCAATCCCGTTCGGCCAGGGTAATGATGCGATGAGCTCATGGGTCGAAGACCTCCGCAATCAGATTCCACTCCCGGCCAAGAAGCTCTACAGTCCCATTCGCGTGGCGCTTTTTGGCTCCAAGGACGGCCCCGAGATCGTCAAGCTGTTCCTCATGCTTGAGCCGGCATCCATTCGCGAGCGCCTGCAAAAGGCTTTGGCTCTCTAAACGGCCCTTCACCATGGAATAGCAACCCCTCAGCGTTGTTTTGCTGAGGGGTCGTTTCTATGTCGAAGCTGATCGAACTGGAGCGCGTATGCAGAGGCGCACAGGAGAAGTATGAAAGGGACTACAGCTTGTTGGCTTCGGCGATAAGGGTGTCGATGAAGCTGGAGGGCTCGACGTTGCGGACAGGCTCGCCACGCACGAAGAGGACTCCCTGATCACGGCCGCACGCAATACCGACGTCTGCCGCCTTGCCCTCACCGATGCCATTGACAACACAACCCATAAGCGCGACGGTCACCGGTTTGACGATCTCGCCGAGACGCGCCTCGAGCTGTGTCACAAGAGACAGGATGTCCGGCACTTCACAGCGTCCACAGGTGGGGCACGACACGATCTGTGCGCCATGCCGTCGCAAGTCCAGTCCTACGAGCAGGGTCCAGGCTGCGTCGACCTCAAGACCCGGGTCGCCGCTGATGGAGTATCGAATCGTGTCGCCAATTCCATCGAGCAGCAGGGAGCCAATGCCCGCACTGCTCTTGACAAGCGACTGCCTGAGCGGTCCTGCCTCCGTAACACCAAGATGAAGGGGGTAGTCGCTGGACGCAGCGACGATGCGTACGGCCTCCACCATCTCAAGGACGTCGCTGCTCTTCACAGACACCACAATGTCGTGAAAGTCTGCTTCCTCAAGGAGCCGTGCCTCGCGCAGTGCTTCTCCGGCAAGAGCATGGGCTCTTGCTGAGCGGGTGAGCCCCGGGTCCATCGACCCCAGGTTCGCGCCCACGCGAATGGGAACGGAGGCAGCCTTTGCAGTTCTGGCTACCTCACGCACCATCTCTGGATCCTTTATGTTGGAAGGGTTCAGACGGATCTTGTCGACGCCGGCCTCGATGGACGCCAGCGCGAGGCGCGGGTCGAAGTGGATGTCGGCAACCAGCGGCAGGCATGTTTCTCTCTTGATGGCACGCAGAGCCCGGGCCGCTTCCATGTCCTTCACTGCGAGGCGAACAAGTTCGCATCCATGCAGTTCAAGTTCATGGATCTGATGAACGGTCGACGCGACATCCCGCGTGTCCGTCTTGGTCATCGTCTGCACGACGATGGGGTGGTCGCCACCCATGAACACGGACCCTGCCTTGACGACACGCGACAGGCGACGTTCCATGGCTACCGTATGAAGAATCCCGCGACGTCCTTGATTGAGATCAGGACCATGATGCCGAGCAGCGCAAACAGGCCGACACTCTGGATGGTCCCCTGGCGCTCGGGTGAGATGCGGCGACGGAGGACGGCTTCTGCCAGAAGGAACAGCACCCATCCACCGTCCAGGGCAGGAATCGGAAGGAGCTGGGTTAGTCCTATGGCCACCGAGATGATACCGGTCAGCCACAGCAGGCTCATGAACCCACCCATGGCTGCCTCGCCCGTCATGCGGGCAATGCCGATCGGACCCGTCAGTGATTGGACGCCTCTCTTCGTGAACAACAGGGGCAGCGCCTTGATATACGTGACGATGTACTCTCCCGTGAACGTCAACGCGCGCCAGATGGCTTTGAATGGGTTGTACCGGACGAATCCGGGCCCGTAGCCGATCGCAACATAGCCCAGCTTCGCGTCCAGGGAGGGTGTCACAAGGATATCGACCTTGGCTCCGTTCCGGTCGACGAGGATGTCGATTTGTCGGTTCTCATGAGCGCGGACAGCAGCGGAGATCTGGTCAAAATCGCTCATGAGCACGCCATCGATGGAAAGGATATTGTCCCCTGCCGTGAGCCCTGCAGCTTCTGCAAGGGAGGAGGGTGTGACCGTGCCCACCTTGGTGGATGCACGGGGATCCCCTAGCGTCGAGAACACGATGCTGAAAATGAGGAACGCCAGGACCAGGTTACCCAGCATGCCGCCAACCATTGTGAAGAGGCGTGCCCACCATCCCTTCGTGTAGAAGCCGTCGGGTGCATCGTAGTTGGACTCCATCCCCTTGATCTTCACGTACGCAAGGATCGGCAGCGCATTGATCTTGTAGGTCGTTCCACCACGCGTGCGCGACCAGATGGTGCGCCCGAACCCCAGGCCGAATTCCTCTGTCTGTATGTGAGACGCGCGTGCCGCAAGCATATGGCCGCCCTCATGGAACAGGGTCGCCAGGGTAAAGCTGAATACAAACGCAAGGATCGTCACAATAATCTGCACAGGTCAGACTCCTTTCCGGTTGCCCGGCTGAGTGCCACATCTCTTCTCGTACCACTCTTCCGCCAGTCGGCGCCCGCAGGCGACGGCCTCGACATGTGCCCGGACAGTCGGCTCAAGGATCTCATCCGAAGTCTCGCTGAACACATGTCGCAGGGCTGCCACTATATCCCCAAACGTGCCCTGTGCAACGAGGAAGCGTGAAACTGCGACCTCGTCCGCACCAAGAAGCGCAAGCATCGCCCGTGGCGAGCGCGTCTCTGCCTCACGGCCGATAGCGAAGGCTTCAAATTTCGCATCGATCGGTTCGAATGTCAGCGGTCCCAGTTCTTCCAGCCGCAGACGACTCACCTGCTCATGCAGGGGACGGTTGGGCACCGACAGCGCATACGCGATGGCCACGCGCATGTCGGGACGATACATGACGGCCCGGCTGGTGCCATCGCGAAACTCGACAAGCCCGTGGACGACCGATTGAGGGTGCTGCACTGCGGTGATCCGTGCACGGTCGACACCGAACAGCACATGCGTCTCAGCAAGCTCGAGTGCCTTGTTGAACAGGGTCGCCGAATCAATGGTCACCTTGCGTCCCATGCGCCACGACGGATGCTGCAGTGCCTGTGCCACCGTCACGACATCCAGGTCCTCCACCGGCGTTGTTCGAAACGGACCTCCCGACGCAGTCAGTACAACGCTCTCGACTGTTTCGGGGTCCTCACCCGCAAGGCACTGCCAGATCGCGGACAACTCACTGTCGATCGGACGCAGCTGTGCCCTGAATGGCTCCAGCAGATCTCCCAGCGTGATAAGCAGCTCCTTGCTTGCTATGGCCATAGGGAGTCCCGATCGCAGGAGGTCGTAGACAACCTGCGCCAGGTCGATCGAGGCCGCCGCGACAACGGGCATGTCAAAAGCGACCCTGCCGAGCATGGACGGCAGCTCCTCGTCGCTGACCACCGTGATATGCAGATCATGGCGCTCCAGCCTGATCGTCAGCCGTTCACGGGCAGCCTCGTCCGACATGGCGACAAAGCGCGGCTGAAAGGCGACAGCCTGTTCGGCAAGCAGTTCGTCGTTGCTGTGCGCGGTGAGACCGACGACGTGGTACCGCTCAGGCTGCGCCTCGACCACGTCGAGCATCTGGGTTCCGACCGAGCCTGTCGAGCCAAAAAGTACAAGACCCTTGCTGCCTGTCATGAGCCACCAAACCTCCGGTTCCTGGAATTGAACTTGTGAACGATCATGCCGAGCGTCGCCGGCGTGAAATCCGGCCAGAGCACGTCGAGAAAGAACAGCTCGGCATAGGCCATCTCCCACAGCAGGAAGTTGGATACACGCGACTCTGCCCCGGTGCGGACCACAATGTCAGGAGACTCCTCTCCAGCCAGCCAGAGGAATGAGCCGAACCTGTCTTCTGTGAGGTCCTCGGGCACCGCCGTTCCAGCCACGCATGCGGCAGCAAATGTCCTTGCCGCATGCAGGATCTCCGCGCGTCCTCCGTAGTTGAGAGCGACGTTTAGGTGAAGACCATCGCAGGAAGCCGTACGCTCCTCGATTGTCTCGACCGAACCTCTGACGTCGCCGGGCAGGGCCGCACGATCTCCGATGACCCGCACCCGCACGTGCCGAGAAATCAGTTCGGGCAGCCACTTCTTCACCATCGTGACAAACAGGTGCAGGATATAGCTCACCTCATCCGGCGGTCGCTTCCAGTTCTCCGTTGAGAACGCAAAAATGGTCAAGGCGGTCACGCCCAACCCGGGCGCAGCCGCCACGATGTCATGCACAACCTGAGCGCCTTGCCTGTGGCCAGCGACGCGAGGCAATCCCCGGTCGATCGCCCACCTGCCATTGCCGTCCATCACAATGGCGACGTGAAGCCGACTGCTTGTGGTCACGACGTCAGGCGTCCCTAGAAGGAAAGGATCTCCTTCTCCTTGGCTTCGAAGGCTTTGTTGACCTCTGTGATGTGCTTCTCTGTGAGCTTTTCGAGCTCTTCTTCAAGCCGATGCTGCTCGTCCTCGGAGAGTTCCTTGGCCTTCTCCTTCGCCTTGATGTCATCGCGGACGTCACGGCGAATTGCCCGGATCTCCTCGCGGAACTTCTCTGTGAGCTGAGAGATTCGCGCCACCATCTTTTTCCGCTCTTCAAGAGTCAGGTCCGGGAAGACCAGCCGTACACGCTGTCCGTCATTCGTGGGGGTCACCCCGATATTGGCTTTCAGAATCGCGCGCTCAACTTCCTTCAACAGGCTCTTGTCCCACGGTTCCACGACAAGGACCTTCGCCTGTGGTGCTGAAATCGTCGCAACATCCTTCAGGGGGTTGCGCTGTCCGTACGCCTCAACGACGACGCCGTCGACGTAGGCCGGCGTGATTCGTCCGGCGCGAATCTCGGAGTAGTCCTTGAGAAGGGCCTGATGAGCAGACTGCATCTTGGCATCGATTGGCGTGAAGTACTTGTCCACCTAAGCCTCCTTGATCAGAGTCCCAATGTCGCCTTGCATCGCGGCCCGGACAATGTTACCGGGCTTGTTCATGTTGAACAGCAGAATGGGAAGATGATTCTCGCGGCAGAGGGAAACGGCCGTCGCGTCCATCGCCTTCAGGTGGTCCGCCAGAAACTGGTCGTATCCAAGTTGAGTGTACGGAGCAGCTGTCTTGTCCGTGCGCGGATCGCCAGAGTAGACGGCATCTACATTAGTGCCCTTGAGGAAGATGTCCGCTCCTACCTCGACGGCTCGCAGAGCAGCCACGGTGTCCGTCGTGAAATACGGGAGACCGGTCCCTCCGACAAAAATGACAACACGGTTTCTGCGGAGATGCTCGAGTGCCCGCTGACGGATATACGGCTCGCAGACCTGATCCAGGCGTAATGCGGACATGGCTCTCGCCTCGATTCCCACCTGTTCGAACGCTGATTGCAGCGCAAGTCCGTTCATGATGGTTGCCAGCATGCCCATGTAGTCGGCTGTGGCGCGGTCCAGACCAGTCCCCTCGGCGTTGGTGCCTCGCCAGATGTTTCCACCGCCGATGACCACCCCGACCTGCACGCCCAGCCCAAGAAGCTGCTGCACCTCGTGCGCAATGAACTGCAGGACCGAAAAATCAATGCCGGAGGCGGCGCTGCCCTTCAGAGCTTCGCCGCTGAGTTTCAGCAATACTCTCTTGTACAACGCCGCCATGGGTGTGAGTGTATGTGGACGACTAGCAGACTGTGGGCTTGCCGCCGATCTTGAAGCGCGCAAACCGCGCAATGACAATGTTCTCACCGGTCTTGGCAATCATTCCCTTGATGAGCTCCTCGATCGTCTTGCTCTCATCACGGATGTACAGCTGCTGCATCAGGCAGTTTTCCTTGTAGTACGCGCCCAGCTTGCCCTCGATGATCTTCTCCCAGACCTGCTCCGGCTTCTTCTCGGCCTCCAGCTGCACGCGGTAGAGACTTTTCTCGTGCTCGACAATGTCCGCAGGAACGTCCTCCGTACGGATGAAGGAAGGATCTGTGGCGGCGATCTGTATCGCGATCTCCTTGCCCAGACCCTGGAAATCCTCAGTCTTGGCGACGAAATCGGTCTCACAGTTCAGCTCGACCAGAACACCCAGCTTGCCACCGGCATGAATATAGGAGAAGACCATTCCGTCGCCAACTTCGCGCGACGACTTGGAGACAGCCTTGGCCAACCCCTTCTCCCGCAGGACGTCGATTGCCTTGTCGATGTCTCCATCGCAAGCCACGAGCGCCTTCTTGCAGTCAAGGACGCCAGCGCCGGTTCGTTCGCGCAGGGTCTTGACGGTCTCCATTGGAATCGTTGCCATTATCTCACCTCGTTCTCGTCGTCTGTGCTGTCCTCTGCATCTGTCACAATCTCCTTCGCCTTCTCAGCTTCATGGGCGAAGTCAGCCATGCTTGCATGCTCCTCGTTCGCCTCGGACTGCTGCACCCCTTCACGTCCCTCAATGAGGGCACTGGCCATGAGTGCGGTGATGAGACGGAGAGACCTTATTGCATCATCGTTTGCCGGAATCTGGTAGTCGATCTCGTCAGGGTTGCAGTTGGTGTCGACGATGGCGACCACCGGAATGCCAAGCACGTGAGCTTCCTGGATGGCGCTGTGTTCCTTGTGGGTGTCAATGACATAGATGGCGCGGGGAAGGCCTTCCATGGTTCGCAGGCCGCCGAAGAGCTTGCCCAGGCGTGCCTTGGACTTCATCGTCCTTGTGCGTTCCTTGATCCCCATTGCCTCGACAACACCATCAGCTTCTTCACGGTCGATCTGCTTCAGATGGTCGATGCTCTTGCGAACAGTGACATAGTTGGTCATGAGACCGCCGACCCAGCGCTCGTTCACATACCAGGCACCTGCGCGGGTGGCTTCCTCACGAACGATATCCTGCGCAGCCTTCTTGGTACCGATGAAGATGACATTGCCACCTTCGCGCGAGATTTTCGAAAGGAACGCGTACGCTTCGTCGAGCTTGGAAACAGTCTGCTTGAGATCGAAGATGTGAATGCCGTTGCGCTGTGT
>JAPLGI010000035.1 GCA_026390245.1 Caldisericota bacterium | reverse complement strand
GTACACGCGACGAACCAGCTTGCCAACCGTGCACAGGACCTCGTAGCTGATCGTCTGAGCAAGTGATCCCAGGTCCCCCGCGGTGATGCGCTGGCTTCCCGCTTCACCCAGGAGAACAGCTTCGTCGCCTGCTGTCACACCTTGGATGTCCGACAGATCGATCATGGTCTGATCCATAGTCACTCTTCCTATCACCGGCGCTCTTCTGCCATGAATGATGACCGAGGCCTTGTTGGACAACATGCGCGAATACCCGTCCGTGTAGCCGACCGGAAGGATCCCGATCGTCGTCGACTTGTAGGTCAGGTAGCTGCGTCCGTAACTGATGCCGTATCCCGCAGGAACTTGTTTGAGGGCTATCACTCTGGACTTCATCGCCATCGCCGGCCGCAACCCCGCTATCGGTACGCCCTCGATGGGCGAACAGCCGTACAGCAGCAGCCCCGGACGGACCCCTTCGAAGGTCGCAGCCTTCATAGTGAGGATGCCGGCCGAGTTGGAGAAATGGGCAATCCCGGGGCGCAAGCCCTCGACAGTCGACCGATGGAGAACCTTCTCGAACCTGCGCAGCTGCATGGAAGAATACGATTCATCCGAGTCTGCACAGGAGAAATGCGAGTAGATCCCCTCGACCTTCAGGCCCTTCAGGTCATTGAGCTTATACAGTACTTCCAGCGCACCTTCCGCAAGAACGCCGCCTCTTCCCATACCGGTATCCACCTTGAGATGGACCGTGAGCTGTTTTCCGGAGGCTGCTTCGACGAGTTCGCGAGCAACGTCGTCATTGGGAACGCTGAGTGCAATGCCTTGAGCGATTGCTTCCCCGACCCCCGATGCAGGGACATAGCCAAACACGAGCATGCGACCTGTTATGCCGGCCTGCCGGAGTTCGAGAGCCTCCTCCAGCGTCGCAACGGCAAACCAGTCCGCCCCTTCTTCCTGGAGGACGCGCGCCACAGGTACCGCGCCATGGCCATAGGCATCATCCTTGACGACACACAGCACATGGGTCTTTGCCGGCACCATATCACACACGACATGATAGTTGGCACGTACACGAGCCAGATCGATTTCCAGCCACGTGGAACGCCCGAACTGCTCGACGGATGCGTTATCGTCTCTCTTCATGACAAAACAATAGCACGTTTCAGAGGGTGTTCAACATACAGATACCTGCCAAAACACAGTCTGCAGGCATGCCGTTCCTGGCCGTCGGAAGAAATGCAAACGTTGCCATTGACAAGAATCGGGTCTTTCGTATAGTGGCGGTGTAATCGATAACTTCGTTATCGGTTACATGCCCTCCTTCGAAAACAACCCGGACCGCGATCGCGCTTCGGGTTGTTTTCTTTCCTGTTCTTTCTACCAGAATCTGACAGGCTGATAATCCACGGTTGACTGATGCAGCGGGGGCAACTCACTGTCTCCGGCAGCGCTTCGCAAGGACTCCTCCATTGCGGCCGCAAAGAAGCGCTCAGAGCTGTAGTGGTCGACAATGGCCACGCAGCCCCCGCCCTGAGACACGTCGAGGGCTGCGTGATAGGATATGTCTCCTGTGATCAATACCTGGGCTCCCGCCCTGCTCACAGCCGAGAGCAGCGACGACCCAGATCCCGAGCAGAACGCCACGCGTTCGATGGCGTCTGGCAACGTCCCCGCCACCGGCAAGACCGAGAGTGAGAAGAACGATTTGACAAATCCCACGAATTCTTCAGGATTCATGACATTGGGAAGACTCCCTGCGTGTCCAAGCCCGGCACGCGGACTCCCAGGAACATGCTCCTCAAAAACGTCGACTGCCGGCTCCTCGTAGGGGTGAGCACTCCTCAGAGCTTTCAGGACAGATGCCAAGTTCTGGCCAGAGACAATCGTCTCGACGCGGTCCTCCTCTACGCTGGTCAGGGAACCCTCCTCACCCACAAAGGGGTGAGCCCCGGGGTCAGGCATGAACCCGCCCGTCCCGGCGGTCCGGAATGACGTGCGCGAGTAGGAGCCGGTATGCCCTGCCCCAGCGGCAAACATCGCCTCCAGGACCTGTTCTCTGAACTCAGGAGGAACAAACGTGACGACCTTGTAATGCCGCTCCGACTCGTGAACCTCGAGAATGCGCAGATCAGTGAGACCCATTCGACGTGCCACAAACATGTTGAGACCCTCCGGCGCGACGTCGAAGTTCGTATGCGCTGCCAGTAGAGCCATGTCCATCCGAATGGCGGCCAGCAGCGCCGAGTGCTGGATCGCGTCCAGCCTCTTGATCGCCCTGAAGATGGGGGGATGGTGAGACAGAATGAGATTGGCGCCCAAGCGGTCCGCCTCCTCCACCGTCTCGTGGGTGACGTCCAGACATAGAAGGACGCCGCGCACCTCATCGTCCATGGAGCCCACGATCAGGCCAGCGTTGTCATACTCCTCCTGAAGCCGAAACGGGGCCACAGTATCGATGAGATCGTACAATTCCTGGATGCGCATTGCGCACCTCCTGTGTCAGCACGCTCGTTTCAACAAGAGTTTGGGCCGTGTCCTGCGGAACCGGCCGACGATCGGTCAAGCCGGCTGCTTCTTCTGTTCCGTCTGTACAACTGGTGGTCTTACTCTCACCATGCCAAACACGACCACGGCTTCGCCAGCAAGTGCAAGCAGGTCGCCGACGCTGTATGCTGAACCGACTGGCCCTCCCAGTCGGATCACGATGTTGTCCCCCAGCATGTTCAGCCTTGTGGAATCGCTCATCAGGACACAGTTGGCCGCCGCTCCGCGCGATCGCAACAAATCTGCCTCCTCGACGCGGCCGGCTGCAGCAAGTGCTGTCGCGGAAGCAGGCATCCGCCCAGCATTGGCACTGATGACCAACAGGTTGAGCATCAACCCGGCCAGGAGAATCGGAACGCCGAGAACGCGTCGATTGATGACAAGGAAAATCACTAGAGCGCTCATTGTAACGACATAGATGACAGGGACAAAGGACTCGCCGACGAACCCCGTTCCCCACCGGGTGAACAGAGCTGTCTGTACCACAAACGCTCCCAAGGCTATCCATAGTCCGTTGAGCTGCCAGTTTCGGGCATACTCGAGCCGTCCCCCGGTGAGAAGGCTCGAGATCAGTGCGACACTCAGGACTGCCAGAACGAGCATGTTAGGCTTGAACGCCCTCTGGTACGCTGACTTCCTCCGTCGAGTCAAGCCGCACAGAGGAAGGGAAGTTCTTCATGTCTCCTGCCTCCAGGCGTGCACGAACAAGCTTCGTGAATGCGACCACGAGCTCCGGATCGAACTGGGCTCCACGCTCATCGTCGAGAATCTTCAAAGCTTCTCTGACTGTGAGACTCTTGGCCCGATATGGCCGCATGCTTACCATCGCGTCAAATGAATCTGCAACAGCAATGATGCGCGCTCCGAGAGGGATATTCTCGCCCACAAGATGGTCCGGATAGCCCTTCCCATCATATCGCTCATGGTGGTGCAGGACGATGTCCCGCCCGCCCTGGAACAGTGTCAGTCCCTCCAGCAAAGCGGCCGAGACCCCGGGGTGCTCCATGATATGATGAAATTCCTCAGCACTGATGCCGGGTTTGCGCAGCAGACCGTCGTCCAGCCCGACCTTGCCCAGGTCGTGCAAGACGGCAGCCTGCAGGACCATGTCTGCTTCTGAGCTCTCCATGCCAAGCTCATGACACATGCCCTCAACCCATGCGCGTACGCGCTTCGAGTGCTGCGCAGTCTCGGGGCTCTTGCTCTCAAGAACGTCGACCAGCTTCTCAAGAATCGTCTGTGTCTGGCTCCGCAGGGTCTGTTCCCGCTTCAGAGAGACGTACAGCAGGAAGAACGTCGGCAGCAGGAACAGTATGGTCGCCGGGTTCAAGCGGAACAATCCGGTTACGGCCATCCCGAGTGGAAGAAGCGCGGCGATGTTGAGCCAGCTGTCACGAAAGAACCCGACAAAGACCTTGCCAAATGGTCTGCGAGAGAGCACCGCGAACAGACCAGAGAGTAGCAAGTAATCGGACACCACGTAGTATCCGGCCGCAAGCACGAGCGCCTTGAGATTTGCGGTTCCCAGATAGGGTGCTGTCGGATCGCCTACCAAGTGGTAAACGAGACTCGTGCCTCCTATGACCACAACGTACAGAAATGCATTGAACGCAATCTTCTCAATATCCTTGCGTGTGACCAGATCTGAGAATACCGTTTGAGCAGCCACAATGCTCATTGCCGTGAGAGGGCCCCATATGCACGCAACCGAGAACGTCAGCGCCAGCGATACCGTAACCTCGACCTGTTCTCCACCAAATCCGAGATCGACCACTGGGTTCAAATCCGCGACAACGCTCAGCACAAGGAAAGCCGCTACCCACCACCACCCTACGTAGGGAACAGCAACGACCACCTTTGCTGCCAGAACGGCCATGACGACAACAAGCAATCCCGTGAACCCAACATATACCCAGTCCCAACGCACGGTGCGCCTGTTCAACTTTTCAACTCCTGTCACACTGCTGTTTCTCTTATTTTCGCTGTTTGCGCCCCCGTGTCAATCTAGTCCATGTCTTCCGGTAGACTTCCGCCTAATGCCACTTGTAGTTGGCGAGAATGGAGACGATGATGGCAGCGATCGAAACGGCACTTGCAGTGACTTTGCTTCCCCACTTCATAACAGATACGAAACGGCACTTGCAGTGACTTTGCTTCCCCACTTCATAACAGATACCTCCTGGGTCAGTGGCCTAATGCCACTTGTAGTTGGCGAGAATGGAGACGATGATGGCGGCGATCGAAACGGCACTTGCAGTGACTTTGCTTCCCCACTTCATAACAGATACCTCCTGGGTAGTACCAGATGAACTTCTCAACCATTGGCTTCACCGTGCGTCTCACGCCACCGCAACTGTTTCCTGTCGACAACACCCATCTTCGATGGCAAGAGAGAAGGGACGGTCGCTGACGTCGAAAGAGAAAACGACGTCAATTGTCCAGGAAACCTCAAGGGAGACTGCGACTGCAATGGAGGAGAAACGGAATTCGTGCAGAGAGGACCATCCACAATCAGTTCGGGTCACCCTAACGCGCTGTCAGGTCGATGACCTGCCGGATTACTTCCGTACTCTTTGACCCGGCGGTCCGGTGAACAGCACCCTGTACGAAACTTTCTTTTCAATGCTTATGTTCATTGTGGCATGCATTCGAATCTTGTCAAGTGCCACTGTCAAATCAGCATTTAATGAGCGTTTCATCATGTGGTTGCATCAAGAACGCCGCCGCGGCAGCCGTCAACCTGGGACCAAGCAGCAACAAAGCCCGCAGCGCTTCCGCGCTGCGGGCTTCCCGTCTACTGATCAGATACAGGACTTCAGGTCTCGGAAACGATCCGGCGAGTATCCCGCGCGATGACCAACTCCTCGTTCGTCGGGATGACCAGAACCTTGACGCGCGAAGAAGGCTTGCTGATGTCTGCAGCCTCACCGCGCTTCCTGGCCCGATTCTTGTCAATGTCGAGTTCTATGCCCAGGAATTCCATGTCCTTGACGACCATCTCGCGGACGACATCGCTGTTTTCACCTATGCCTCCCGTAAACACGATCGCATCAGCACCGTTCATGGCCGCGACGTAGGAACCAATGTACTTCTTGAGTCTGTAGCAGTAGACTTCCAGGGCCAACGTCGCACGCCTGTCGCCTTTGGCGGATTCTTCTTCGAGCGTGCGGAAGTCATTGCTGATCCCCGAAATGCCCAGCACGCCTGAGTGCTTGTTGAGGAGAGCATTGATCTGCTGAAGGTTGAGTTCTTCCTTTCCCATGATATAGAGCGGGACTGCGGGGTCGATGTCTCCGCAGCGGGTTCCCATGGGCAACCCTTCGAGAGGAGTGAACCCCATGGACGTGTCGACGGACTTGCCTTGATCGACCGCAGCAATCGAAGACCCGTTGCCCAGATGACAAGTAATGAGTTTGAGCTCATCGATGGGTTTCCCCAGCATCGTGGCGGCCTCATGGGCTACAAAGCAGTGACTCGTGCCGTGAAAACCGTACTTGCGGATGTGGTTTCGAGCATAGAAAACGTACGGAATCGCGTACATGAATGCCTTGTCCGGCATCGTCTGATGGAAAGCAGTATCAAAGACCGCAATCTGGGGCACCTTTGGCAGCAGGTTGGTGATAGCGTAGATGCCTGCCAGATTCGGCGGATTGTGGAGAGGAGCAATGTCGATGCACTCCTCGATCTTGGCCAACACTTCGGGCGTAATCAACGTCGACTCCGAGAACGATTCGGCTCCATGCACCACACGATGCCCAACGGCCTGGATGTCCTCCATGCTTGCGAGGACACCCTTTTCAGGGTCAACCAGGGCTCTTAGGATGAGCTCGATGCCAGCCTGGTGCTCAAGGACCTCATGGACAGAGACAACCTTCTTTCGTCCGGCAATCGTATGATTGAGCTGCGCCTGCGCAGTTCCGATCTTCTCCAGCAAGCCATCAGCCAGTTGCTGGTCATCGTCGTACAGCTTGTACTTGATGGAAGAGCTGCCACAGTTCAGGACCAGAACCTTCATATCTTCTCCTCCGCGTTGTCAACGCGAGCCTCATAGTTATAGAAGCCCTTGCCGCTCTTCACTCCCAGGTACCCATGTCGAGCCAGGTTGCGGACGAGTGCCTGTGGACGATACCGAGTCTCGCCAAGCTCATGGAACAGGTGCTCGGACCACCCGAGGACCACATCCAGCCCAATTTGGTCTGCAAGGGCAAACGGACCCTTGTTGAAACCGAAAC
>JAPLGI010000185.1 GCA_026390245.1 Caldisericota bacterium | reverse complement strand
ATGGTGCTGTATAGGACGACTCCATGCAGACCTCCCACCAGTGCGCTTCAAGTCAATCTAGCACCGGCACGTCCTGGGGTCAACACCGATGACGCTGACAGGACAGACTGTCTGTGGCGGGCCGGGATCAGCCATGACGATGACAGCGCCCCTCCATCTGGAGGGGCGCTGCAACGCCAACACGACCTGTCTCCAACGGTACAAGGCTAGCCGACGATACCCCACTGTGACGGCTTGACCTCGTCGCCAAACGCCTTCTGCGCTTCCAGCAGACGCACGCGCTGGGCCTCGAGCTCGGTGAACAGGACCTCGGGCGTATCCTGCGTGCTGTTCTTCCAGCCTGCTATGACACGGTCGATCTTGCTGAGGTTCTCGGAGATGCGCAGTGAGAACTCAGCCTCATACTCTTCCTGCGTGTACTCGCGGCCAATGATGTCCCCAAACAGCGGAACAAGGTCCTTGTACTCCGGGATCCAGCCTGTTGCGGTCTTAATGGCCCTGACGTCACCATTGCACCGCAGTTCCATCCACTTGTACCATACCTTCTTGTCGTTCTTGCCGTTGAGGAACTTCCCATCGCGGCTCTTGAGGAAGTAGTTGACGCCGAAGATCTTTGGCAGCCGCCTCGCTCCCCTGGCAAAATCGACGTTGATCTGCAGATATTTGCCCAGCTGGATGGACAGGAAGTCCAGGTTGGACATCGGGTTGTGCTGACGCACGCCGGCCTTGCCAATGGTTGCAGCCGTCGTTTCAGACTCGATGGATGCCCCAAAGCCCACGATGCCATGAGCCCAGTCGATGGACTCCTGTACCGGGACCCACGTGTCTGAATCGCGGCCGCCATAGACATATGCGCCGACCTCGACACCGTCAGGATTGTCTGCGTTCACGTCCAAGTTCTCAAGCATTTCCAGACCCAGCGTGAAACGGGCATTTGGATGAGAAGCGGGCACCGGCTTGCCGTCCTTGTCGACCGTGCCCGGGGTCCACTCACCCTTGAAGTTCACGCCATGCGCTGGGACAGCTGCGTCCTTGCCTTCCCAGTAGGCGCCCCCATCATCCGTTCTGAGGACGTTGCTGAAGATGACTTGATGACCGGGCGCATGCAGCGCCTTCCACTGGATCGGGTCGTCCTTGCTGTTGACTCCCAGGATAATGCCAAACATGCCGTGTTCGCAGTTGACTGCACGCACGACGCCGTCGATCTTGCGAAGATAGGCGATGTCGTCGCCCACGATGCTTTCGCCGTCCAGCATGGCGGTCGAGGTCTTGCCACACATCGAGGGGAACGCGCCCGTGAAGTAGGTGACGCGGCCTTGAGGGCCGTGGATGCCCATGACCAGCATGTGCTCACACAGCCAGCCCTCCTGCGACCCGCGGTGAATGGCGAGACGCATGGCCATCTTCTTCATCCCCAGCGTGTTGCCGGCATACTGCGTGTTGGCGCTGTAGACGATATCGTCCTTGAGGTCGATGTAGATGCGGCGCTTGTCGATGTTCTTTGTCGTCTTGCTCTGGGTCAGCTCGCCCTCGGAATGCGCGAACTTGAAGAAGTGCGCCTGCTCACCCTGCCGGATGAACTCCTCATAGCCGGGCCGGTACAGCAGCTTCTCCGAATGTGCGACGTAAGGGCTGTCAGTAAGCTGAACTGCTGGAATAGCGAACTCCGAACCGTTCGGGCCCAGCGTAGCGAAGACGATCAGCATCTGACGGCCGCGCATCATGCCGTCCATGACTTCAGCAATGTCCTTGAGACCCTCGGTGCGGTCACGCGTGGAGATCTGGGGGCCCATCTCTTCGCCCGGGTCCACCAGGATATTCGTATGCTCCTTGTCACGGCCCTGGTCGAGGGGTGAATCGAAGTGGAGCGTATGACCATTCGTCGCCAGGCGCTGCTCCTCACCATCGTGGATCGCCTTGTCGCTGATGTATGACAGGTCCCGGGTCGAGTCATCACAGACGAAGACACTCGCTGGATCGAGCAACTTGATGAAGTGGGCAATGAAATCGTACAGCTTCACATTCGATATCTTGCTGAGCTTCGCATACTGCTCTCTGCCGAGCCGTTCCTCCAGGAACCTGGCGACGTTTTCGTCCATGCACACACCTCCGTCGATAATGGCCTTGCGGCCGTTCTTATCATGCGGACATTCTACACCATTGTCCTCGAACGAACAGGTCTGAGCCCTCGCAACACCAGTCGAACCGTCAGTCTGCACGTACTCTCAGGTCGGACCCCCGTGCGGGGGCCTTGACACCGGGAAAACGGATGTTTCTCTCTCCAGGTGTCAGGACCGGACCATGGTGAGCAGCCAGATGCATGGTTGCAGAGCGTCGACGGCATGGACGACGCCGGCCGGCATGATGATGGCGTCGCCCGCTGTCAAGGTGTGATGTACACTGTCCAGGATGATGTCGACGTTCCCCTGCAGGGCCGTTACCAGTGCGTCGAATGGAGCGGTATGCTCGCTCAGTTTCTGCCCCTTGTCAAAAGCGAACAGCGTCACGGTCCCGGTTGGACGTTCGACCAGCGTCTTGCTGACAATCGCTCCTGGCTGAACCACGATGAGGTCGACCAGCCGTGCTGACTTGCCATGAAGTTCGTCTATGGCCATGGAACACCTCCGCCTCGATTGTATCAGGATACGTGACGCAGGGCAACATTCCGCATTCTGCGAGGCGATCCCCGGGAACCGTGAGGGCACTCCATGCGTCCTAGCGATGACAGTCGGAGAAACCGACGGGTTCAAGGAGATGCAGAGATGAAGCGAAGAATACTGGCTGTTATCGTAATTGTGGTGACGGTTGCCGCCGTAGCCGTCACGCTGGTGCTGACCAGAGCCTCCGGAGGAGACAAGGTCATCGGGGACACATTTGAAACCTCCGTCGGGAAGACGTTCACCATCGCGCTCGACGCCAACATGACCACCGGGTACAACTGGAGCCAGACCATCAAGGACACAAGCGTGATTGCATACGTCGACAACGCATACGTTGCGGCAGCCACCGATCCTCAGATTGTCGGGGGAGGCGGGACCGACACATTCACGTTCAAGGCTGTCGGCAAAGGAACAACGACGATTACACTGAACTACGCCCGTCCCTGGGAAAGCGTCCCTCCTGCCCAGACCAGGACCATCACGGTCACGGTCAAGTAGCAGGGCTGCGACAAGGAGCAAGCTGCAGAGTCCCGAGTCCGGCCCTCTCTATCCTCTCCGAGCGGGCCTCTCGGGCAACTCCGAGGTGTCAAACAGGCTCTCCGTCTCCAGTTCGCGTGACGCCGTGGGACCCTCCTCACCGAGCAGCCAGTCGTGGCCTGACAGGAAAGCCGTCAGATCATCCTTGCGGTGCCGATACACATCAGGGCGGAGGACCGGGTGCAGCTTCTGCACTGTCACGGGTGGGTCGAGGTAGTAGATGAAGTTGGCCCCGGACCGGCCATGCTCAAGGACCTGCTCGGGAATTTCCGCGTCAAGTCGTGAGACTCGCATGAGCGCAAGATACCCTTCCCGCAAATCTTCGAAGTAGGCTAGTGGCGCTGATGGGTTCCAGAGTGAGAACCAGCCCTCAGCACACAGTGCTGAAAACACCGCGTAGTCGACGGGAACGTGCAGGTAGCTGTCGACTTCTGCCACGTACGACAGGGGGTACTCGGCCTGATTGGCGTTGTCCTGAGCCATGGTGCCCAGCTGCGACAACTGAAACCGGGAACGACCCTTGCGCGGGTCGAGGACAAACGGGCCACGGTGCCCGATGGGCCGCTTCTTGCAGACGAACAGTTGCGGCTCGAGACGTATGCCCATGCCGACGCCGCTGAGAGCAAACACGTTAACCCGTTCATCGCGCCACGCCATATCGACCTGCATGCGCCGCATCTCCCCATTCGACAGACCTGTACCAATTATGCTAGGCCAGCTGGAGAAAACGTCAACATGTCTCTTTGAAACTCCAGCAACTTGCCTGACGTCAATATCATCGGAGCATCATCGCTTTTCCAGGGTTGAAGCGGCAGCGGGTGTGGTACAATGAACCATCTATTTGACAAGAGTCTGGGGGTTTTGCTGTATGAAAATGGCAATCAAGGTGCTGGTTGTTCTGCTGGCTGTGCTGATCGTCGCGGCCGGTGTTGCATGGTACATGCTCGGCCATGGGGGCCAGCCTCAGGGAACGCCGGTTCCGACCACTGACATCACCCCCGCGCGGCAACTCCTGGGCGACCTGAAAGCGAACAGCAGTCTCAAGTTCTCCATGGCAGTCCCACGCAGCTTCGACTGGTACGTGGCATCGAGCCAGGGCAATCCGACGAGGCTGACCCTCTCGGGGGTCGTCATGATCGCCAAGTCGGCGACTTCGGATGACGCAGTGAGCATCGACGCATGGCTGCGCCAGCAAGGCTTCACCGGCGACACGGAGAACAACAGTTTTGGCGACACGACGGTCAGTGAGGGGTACGCCAGGGATTCACTCGTGGTCCTCGTCGTCACGCCAATCACGTCCGACGGCACGACGACAGAAGCGACCCAGCTCGTGGTCTACGCAGGCATTCTGCCTGGCACGCCAGCTGGCAATTGACCTGACCATACAGGAAGTGCACAAGGCGGGAGCAGTGATGCTCCCGCCTTTTCACTTGCGTATGTTTGCTGCCCGCTACTCCGGCATCACCACGACAATGGGTGTCATGGAGTCGTCGTTGCCCGCAGGGTTGTCCTCGAGCGACCGCCTGAGCCAGTCCTCGTCAACGCCCTCAGTCGACGCGACGATCTCCGCGCCGAAGACGTCGTTGACGTCGACGACGCTGATGCGGGCCCCCTTGCGTGCCAACGCAGCAATACTCCTCTGAACGTCGAGCGGCCCGGGGACAAGGCAGGCATCGTAGGGCATCACCTTGTCACTGTCAACGGCCTTGGCCACAGGACCTACGACAGCATAGAACCATCCCTTGCGATGCAGCAGCTTCCCCAGTACTGTGGCGACCGCTCCAAGAAGGACGCGGAACGTGCCTGCCAGTTCGATGTAGACCTGCACCTTCCAGGCTGCTTCCATTGGATAGCTGTACCAGTGAACGAACTTTCCTCCGCCATGTCCTGTGTATGGGCCAAGGAAACGAGCCAGGCGGGATGGCCTGAACGTGCCTATCCACATCACTGTCCCTTCGCACATGGTCATGACGCTGCTGGCAATGGTCACGACACCCGTCGGGTGCTCCTGATGGACTTTGTCCACGATCGAGACAAGGTCGCTCGCCTCGGTGAGCAGGCCAGTGTACACGTTGTGCCGGAGGGCCGCCGTCCCCGGGGTCTTGATCCTGTACAGAGGAAGCTGGCCAAATCCGAGCCTTTCCCAGCACGCGGTCAGCTCCGGGTCCCCGCGATAGATGTAGAAGCCGCGGTCAAGCATCTCCTTCGCCTTGTCCAGCTCGCCGCGCGATGCCAGGATCTGCGCGTACCCTGCAATGTCCTTCTGGCGAACGTTGTCCGTATCCAGTTCCACGAACCGTTCGAGCAGCGCCGGGTCACCCGTGACGCGACACAGCCTCTTCAGCAGAAGGCGCGCCGGGTTGTCCAGTTCACGGGCAGTGTCCCAGTCGGCCTTCGCATATGCCTGGCGCCACCAGTGTATTCCCTCGTCCTCGCGATGCAGAAAGAAGTACAGCAAGTCACCCAGGACGATTTCTTCCCAGATGCCGGTCGGAGGGCTGTAGAGCTGAACAGCTCTCTCGGGGTCGCTGCGAAGATAGAGCGTCGCCAGCAGGCGCTTTGTCCGCTTCCATTCGGGATGCGCAGTGTGCACGCGCGTCAGGAGGCCGAGTGCCTCCTTATCCCTGCCGGTCTCCATGAAACCGACCGCTCCCCACCAGGCGGCATAATCTGAACGTGGAGCAGCGGCAAACAATCGCATGGCCACCCCCTTGGCGCCAAACCAGTCGCACAGCGAGGCGATGGCGTAGATCATCGTCTATCCCGTCTGTGGTCAGCTATTGGGATTTCTTCTCTGTGATCACGATGCCGATCATGTCCGGCCCCGAGTAGGTCCCGACGACAGGTCCAAGCTGGGTCAGTACGCTTGGCACGCTGTACCTGGACATGAACTCGCGCTGGAGTTCCTCCACCTCGACCCGGTTGGCACCGTAGTGCCATCCGACGTATTCAGTCCCCTTCTGCATGTGTTTGTCGATGATTGCCCACAGGCGCTCCAGTGCAACCTTCTTGGTGCGGGGACGGTCCATGACATCCGTGACACCTTCGATGTAGGTGAGGACGGGCTTGATCTTCAGGATGCTGGCAGCGATGGCGGCGGCCTTTCCGATGCGTCCGCCTCTCTCAAGGTACTTGAGGGAGTCGAGCACGAAGTAGGTGTGGGTTCGCAGACACAGTGCGTTCACGTCAGCCACGATCTGAGCCAGCGGAGTTCCCGCTTCGGCGAGCTCCACTGCCCGCATCGCTGGAAACCCGACACCGAGAGCAGCATTGAAGGTGTCAACAAACTGGACGTGAACCGTGTCCAGCTGATTGCGTCCGGTAAGAGCCGAGTTGAGCGTTCCCGACATCCGCGAACTGATGTGAATCGATATGATGTCTCCCTCGGGATCCTTGTCAAGGACCGCTCGATAGGCGGAAGCAAATTCCTCGGGCGATGGCTGTGTACTGCCAGCCTTTGCTCCTGCCACGAGGCGGCGGTAGAACTCGTCGTTCGCGATGTCGATGCCGTCACGGAAGTACTCGCCGTCGACTGAGACTTTGAGGGGAATGACGGTGACGTCGTGCTCTTCGGCATACCCTTGTGGCAGACACGCCGTGCTGTCCGTTACGATGTGGATCGCCATTGTCGGCTCCTTTCTCCGCTTGCGCACTCCTCCCGCCGGCGGAGACAGCGGGACCGCTCACATGGTCGGGGAGAAGAAAGAGGATTGCCCTCTTCTTCTCTCAGACTACACTGCTTTGTCGACGATCACAACACCCAGCGTATCGGGTCCCGTATTGCCGCCGACGACAGGACCCAGCTGGCTCAGGATCGATGAGATCCCTGTCCGGCCTGCAAACTCCTGTTGAAGAGCTTCGACTTCGGCCCGGTTGCCCGCGTAGTGGAACCCCACATACTCGACTCCGTGCTCCACTGCACGATCGATCAGCGCCCAGATGCGTTCCTTTGCGACCCGCATGGTGCGCGGCCGGTCATACACATCGATCATGCCATCCCTGATGGTCAAGATCGGCTTGATCTGCAGGATACTGCCTGCAAGTCCGGCCGCCTTGCCGATGCGGGCCCCCGCCACCAGATACTCGAGCGTGCCCACCAGGAAGTAGATATGGATGCGACTCTGCATCGCGTCCAGCGCAGTCACGATGTCGGCGATGGTCGCTCCCGCCTCAGCAAGACGTACGGCTTCCATGACCATGAATCCAAGGCCCAGGCCCGTCGTTCTTGTGTCATACAGAGTCACCCGCTCCGACTCCAGCATCGCGGCTGCTGCATGTGCACTGTTCAGCGTTCCGCTCATGAGGCTGGAGAGGTGGACACTGAG